>DASVMH010000346.1:0-3874 GCA_036384455.1 Marmoricola sp.
GGTGCTGGGCGGCCCGCGCGGTCGCGCGAAGGCCTTCCGGCCCACCTCCGTGGTCAACATCTCCGCGATGAGCTTCGGTTCGATGTCGGGCAACGCGATCAAGGCGCTCAACGGCGGCGCCAAGCTCGCCGGATGCATGCACAACACCGGCGAGGGCGGGCTGTCGCCGTACCACCGCCAGGGCGGCGACCTGATCCTGCAGATCGGCACGTCGTACTTCGGCTGCCGCGACGAGGACGGCCGGTTCAGCATCGACAGGCTCAAGGAGGTCGTCGCGTCCGGGCCTGTGAGAGCGATCGAGATCAAGCTCTCGCAGGGCGCCAAGCCGGGCCTGGGCGGGCTGCTGCCCGCCGCGAAGGTCACCCGGGAGATCTCCGAGATCCGCGGCATCCCCGAAGGCCAGGACTGCGCCTCGCCCTCACGACACTCGGCGTTCCACGACGTCGACTCGATGCTCGATTTCGTGGAGATGATCGCTGCCGAGACCGGACTGCCCGTCGGGATCAAGTCTGCTGTCGGCGAGCTCGAGTTCTGGCACGAGCTGACCCGGCTGATGGTCCCGGGCGACCGCGGCGTCGACTTCGTGACCATCGACGGCGGTGAGGGCGGCACCGGCGCCTCCCCGCTGATCTTCACCGACTCCATCGCGCTGCCGTTCCGGATGGGCTTCTCCCGCGTCTACGGGATCTTCGCCGAGGCGGGGCTCACCGACCGGGTCACCTTCATCGCGTCGGGCAAGTGCGGGGTGCCGGAGAATTCCGTGGTCGCCTTCGCGCTGGGCGCCGACATGGTCAACGTCGCGCGTGAGGCGATGCTGTCGATCGGCTGCATCCAGTCGCAGAAGTGCCACACCGACCGCTGCCCCACCGGCGTCGCGACCCAGGACCCGTGGCTGGTCCACGGTCTCGACCCGGAGTCGAAGTCCGTGCGCTGCGGCAACTACATCCTCGCGTTGCGTCGTGAGCTGTTGAAGGTCTCCGAGGCCGTCGGGGTCGCCCACCCCGCGCTGCTGACTCCCGACGACGTCGACATCATGTGCGGCGACTACGAGGCTCGTGGTCTGGGTGCGGTCTACGGCTACAAGTCCACGTGGGGTCGTCTCGGACCGGATCTCCAGCAGGAGCTCATCGATCTGATGCAACCGGTCGAGGGTGACTCCGAGACGCCACCACACACCTGAGCCGACGTCCCGCCGGCGCGTCTACGGAGCTGCGTGGCACTTGCGCGTGCGCACGCTGACCGCGGTCGCCTTGCGGTAGCCCGGCGCGGTCGCCGTCACGCGTACCGCGATGTGGTGTCCGATGTCGGCACGGCGCAACCGGTACGTCCGGGAGGCGGCGCGCGGGATCGACTGTCCGTCGCGCAGCCACTGCACGGTGGTCCTCACCGAGGCCGACCAGGTGCCGGTGGTCGCCCGCAAGGTGTTCCCGTATGTCGCCGTTCCCGTGGTCCGGGGACGCACCCTGACGGTCAGCACCCCCAGGGAGATCGGAACCGCTCCGGTCGTGGCGACCCCGTCGTGGAAACCTGACCGGTGCGCGGTCACCGTGACACTCACCTGATGCCCGGCATCGACCGGCCGCACCCGGTAGGAGTGCCCGTTCACCCCATCGATCGGTTGGCCGTCGCGCAACCATCGGTAGTCGACGGTCGTCGGCGCGACCGTCCACGATCCGCTGTCGACGGTCAGGGTCCGACCGACCATCGGCACACCGGTGCCGTGGGGCCATGCGGTGATCGTCAGGGTCGGTTCGAGCATCGCCGCGAGGACTCGCGGATCGGCACCGATAGCGGTCCCGAGCTCGCCCGAGTCGTCGTTGCCTGCGGCGTAGACGACATGGTCGGAGCCGAGCACCAGGGAGTGGGACGGCCCGGCGGCAACCGCGACCGCGGTGACACCGGTCGGCAACCCCTTGACCGCCACCAGATGGAGCCGGTTCGCCGTCAGGCCGATCCCGAGCTGACCGGCGGCGTCGAAGCCCGTCGCGTACGCCTTGCCGTTCGATGCGAGCACGAACGAGTGGTAGTCGCCGGCGTCGACCGCGACGGCCAGGACACCGCGCGGCAGGCCCTTCATCGCGACCAGGCTCGTGCGCGCACGGCGGTTGCGGGTGCCGAGCTGGCCGACGTTGTTGTTCCCCGCCCCGTACACCACCCCGTCGGAACCCAGGACGAGTGAGAAGTCCGCACCGGCAGCGACTGCGGTGCCTCGGACGCCGGCCGGCAGCCCGGTCATCGCGGTGAGCGTGTCACGCTCATTGCTGTCCCCGGTGGCGAGCTGACCGTTGTAGTTCCATCCGGTCGCATAGGGCACGCCGTTCGATCCGAGCACCAGCGAGTGCGTGCCGGGCCCCGCAGCGATCCGGGTCGCCCGCACGCCGCTCGGCAGACCCAGCATCGGGCGCAGCACGTGGCGATCGACCGTGCCGCCGGTCGCCAACTGTCCGGCGCTGTCCGCACCAGTGGCGTACGCGATGCCGTTCGAGGCGAGCACCAGCGAGCGCAGACTGCCTGCGGAGAGCGCGACGGCCGATGTCCCCCTCGGCAACCCACGCATCCTCGTGAGGCGGTGCCGGTCGACGTTGTCACCCGTGCCCAGTTCGCCGTACCCGTTGCCGCCGACGGCATAGGCCTTGCCGTCGGACCCCAGCACCAACGAATGGTCGGCGCCGGCGGAGACCGCGCGGGCGGAGACCTTCGTGGGCAGGCCCGTCATCGGCGTCGGGGTGCTGCGCTCAACGGTGTCCCCGGTGCCGAGCTGGCCCCTGCTGTTGTCGCCGACCGCGAGTGGAACACCACCCGGCGCCAGCATCAGCGAGAATCCGGAACCCGCCGCGACGGGCGCCGGCACCGAAACGGTCGCCGCGTGTGCCGTGCCCGCCGCGGGGAGCACCAGCAGCGCAGTCAGCAGTGCAGCCAGCAGTGCCGGGAGCAGCGGCGAAGTGCGCCGTCGCATCCGTTGTGTGCGTCGTGCAGCCCGACCCGAGTCCGAGACCGCGTTCATGGTGAACCGCCTCCAAGCGTTCGAGTGCACACTAGTCGCATGACTTCATCGACTGGCAAGGTCGCCCTCGTGACGGGCGGGTCGTCGGGCATCGGCGAGTGCACGGCTCAGGAGTTGCTCAAGGCCGGTTTCACCGTCTACGCGGTCGCCCGCCGGGTCGACCGCATGCAGGCGCTCGCCGACGCGGGAGTGCACACGTTCGCGATGGACGTCACCGACGACGCATCGATGGTTGCCGGGATCGAGCGCATCATCGACGAGCACGGTCGCATCGACGTGCTGGTCAACAACGCCGGCTACGGCTCGTACGGCGCCGTCGAGGACGTCACGTTGGACGAGGCCAAGCGCCAGTTCGACGTCAACGTCTTCGGCCTCGCCCGGCTGATCCAACTCGTCACCCCACACATGCGCGATCAGAGGTCCGGTCGGATCATCAACATCTCCTCGATCGGCGCGCACTTCTATGAACCGTTCGGCGCGTGGTACCACGCCACCAAGTTCGCGGTGAACGGCCTCAGCGACAGCCTGCGTCTCGAGTTGCACCCCTTCGGCATCGATGTCATCACCATCGAGCCTGCCGGGATCATCACCGAGTGGAACGAGATCGCGCGCGACTCACTGCTGGAGACCAGCGGCAACGGCCCGTACGCGAAGTACGCCAAGCGCGCCTACGACGTGATGAAGGGCATCGACCGCCCCGCCACCTCGTCGACCCCGGACGTGGTCGGTCGCAAGATCGCCAAGGCGGCCACGACCGCGCGCCCGCTGTCGCGCTACCGCGTCGGCAAGGGTGCCAGCATGATCACCAACGGCCGGCGGATGACCCCCGACCTGATCTTCGACCAGGTGGTCGGCCGCATCTTCGGCACC
>DASVMH010000347.1:0-4161 GCA_036384455.1 Marmoricola sp.
CGGTGACGAACACTCCCAAGGCACTGAGCAGCCCGACGACGACGATGACGAGCCGGAAGCGCCCTCGCGTCACCAGCACCGCTCCCCACGCAGCCAGCGCGACCAGGGCCAGCGCCAGCGCCAGCGGCTCCTCCCCCGCCCCCGACAGCCCGGCGGAGGCCAGTGACTTCGCCGCCGCACCTGCGCTCGCCCACGGCTTGGCGGCCGCGACGGCTGTGAACACCGCGCCGGCGAGGCCGACGAGGACCGGGAGCCAGGCCGACCGCTGTGCCGGCTGTGGATCAGTCATCGCTCGCCCGGCGGCTCACCGGCAGCACGTCCGCGTCGAAGCACGTGCGATCGCCCGTGTGGCAGGCCGCGCCCATCTGGTCGACCTTGACCAGGACCGTGTCGGCGTCGCAGTCGAGGCGGACGTCCACGACGTGCTGGATGTGCCCCGAGGTGTCGCCCTTGACCCAGTACTCGCCACGGGAGCGACTCCAGTACGTGCCGCGTCCCGTCGTCAGGGTGCGGTGCAGCGCTTCGTCGTCCATCCACGCGAGCATCAGCACCTCACCCGTGTCGTGCTGCTGCACGATGGCGGGGAACAGCCCGTCGGCGTTGCGCGTCAGGCGCGCGGCGATCGACGGGTCGAGGGAGGTGGACTCGGTGGGCTCGGTGGACTCGGAGGACTCGGGGGACACTGGGCCATTGTCCCCCACGGACCTCACTTGTTCTTGTGGCGGGGCTTCTTCGCCGGCTTGCCTACGGACTTCGCGCCCGCCTTGCCGCGGGGTTTGTCGGAACGGCCGGGTCGTTGTCCGCGATCGGGCTCGAGGTTGATCAACACACCGGAGATGCGCGTGTGTCGGAGGCGGTCGAGGGTGTCCTTGCCGAGCTGCGCCGGAAGCTCGACGAGCGAGAAGTTCACGTTGATGTCGATGCGGCCGAAGTCCTCGCGCGACAATCCGCCCTCGTTGGCGAGCGCGCCGACGATCTGGCGTGGCTCGACGCGGTGTCTCTTGCCGACCGCGATCCGGTAGGTCGCCAGCTCAGGGCCGTTGCGTCGCGGCTTGCGCGGCTCGCGATCCCGCTTGCCCTGCTGGTCACCCTTGCGGGGCGTACGCTCGCGGGCCGGCTCGGGCACGTCCTCGGCGAGGAGCAGCGGCTCGCCGTCCTGGGCGAGCACCGCGATCGCGGAGGCGATGTCGAGCGGGGCGACGTCGTGGGCGTCGGCGTAGGCGGTGATCAGCTCGCGGAAGACGTCCATCTGCTCGTCGCCGAGTGCCGCCGTGATCGCCTCGGTGAAGCGCTGCACCCGGGTCGCGTTGACGTCGTCGGCGCTGGGCACCTGCATCGGCGTCATGGGCTGCCGGGTGGTCTTCTCGATCGAGCGCAGCAGGTGGCTCTCACGCGGGGTGACGAACGAGATCGCGTCGCCGCTGCGGCCGGCGCGGCCCGTGCGACCGATGCGGTGCACGTACGACTCGTTGTCGGTGGGGATGTCGTGGTTGACGACGTGGCTGATCCGCTCGACGTCCAAGCCGCGCGCGGCGACGTCGGTGGCGACCAGGATGTCGAGCGCGCCGGAACGCAACTGCTCGATGGTGCGTTCACGCTGCTGCTGGACCACGTCACCGTTGATCGCCGCCGCTGAGAGCCCGCGAGCCCGCAGCCGTTCGGCGAGTTCCTCGGTGGCCTGCTTGGTGCGGACGAAGACGATCATCGCGTCGAAGTTCTCGACCTCGATGATCCGGGTGAGCGCGTCCAGCTTGCGGTGGTGCGCGACGCGTACGACGCGCTGGGCGACGTTGGTGGCGGTCCGCGTTGCGGCCTTCATCGAGATCTCGACGGCCTCGGGCGCGTGCTTCTTGGTCATCCGCCGGATCTGGGCGGGCATCGTCGCCGAGAACAGCGCGACCTGCTTGTCCTCCGGGGTGCCGGCGAGGATCTGGTCGACGTCCTCGGCGAAACCCATGTTGAGCATCTCGTCGGCCTCGTCGAGCACCACGAAACGCAGCTCGGACAGATCGAGGGTGCCCTTGTCGAGGTGGTCCATGATCCGGCCCGGAGTGCCGACGACGATCTGGACGCCGCGACGCAGCGCGGACAACTGGACGCCGTAACCCTGACCGCCGTAGACCGGCAGCACGTGCAGGCCGTCGATGTGCGCGGCGTAGCGCTCGAACGCCTCCGAGACCTGCAGGGCGAGCTCACGGGTGGGGGCCAGCACGAGAGCCTGCGGCTTGCCGGCCCGCACGTCGATGCGCGAGAGGATCGGCAGCGCGAACGCCGCGGTCTTGCCGGTGCCCGTCTGCGCGAGCCCGACGACATGTTCGCCCGCGAGCAGGTGCGGGATCGTCGCGGCCTGGATCGGTGAGGGCGACTCGTAGCCGACGTCCGCGAGGGCGCGCTCGACATCGGCGCTCAGGCCGAGCTCGGCGAAGGTGGGCTCAGGCCCGGATTCAGTTGACACCGATGTGCACGTGATCCATGTGGTTGGCGGTCGCGGATCCGCGGTTGGGCATCAGTCGCCAGCCCTCGGAGGCACGCACCGGGGTCCAGATGTGCTGGCGATAGATGAGGTCGTAGAGATTGAGCTCGGAGGCGTGTGCCTGCACGAACTCGGCGATGCGATAGCCGAGGGCGGTGTCGCCGTAGACCATCACGTCGAGTGCCTTGCCGGTGTTGTGCTCGGGACGATTGGCGAGTCCGCCGTACGTGTGCACCTGCGGGAAGGCGTTGCACACGACCTCCCACACCCGGATCATCGACGTCGTCAGGCCGTGCTCGACCGAGGCGGTCGCGGGGCAGGGCTTGAAGACCAGCCCGATCGAGGCGGGGTCCACCGGCTTCTTGTCCGCGACGTACGCGCTGTGCACCCACGCGGCACGGCCGTTCGCGACGACCTGGGTGAACGCCCCCTGGGTCGTGCCCGTGACGCCGATCTTCGAGCCACTCTTGATCTCGTCGAGCTGGCGCGCGTGGTCGTCGGGGTCGGTGTAGACGTTGAGGTCCGCGGTCGCCCAGTCGTGACCGGTCACCTCGGGGGCGAGGCGGTCGAGATCGCGCGAGAGCGCGGCCGTGCGTGCGCCGACGCCCACCGCCGAGCGAGCTCCGAGATCGGAGGAGGCCGACGCCCCCAGGTCGGCGGTCGCGGGGCGGGCGCCTCCGCTGACGGCCACTCCGACGCCGACGGCGGCCACGGTCGCCAGCGGTGCTGCGATCACCGCCACCTTCCCCGAGTCGGGCAGGGGCAGGCGAGCCGACAGCGGCGGTCGCTCGGCGCGATGCCGTGCGACATGACGGCCCGGGTTGCCTCGGGGCACAGGAGATTCCTTCAGGTGGTGAGCAAAGTTCCGACCGATCAAATCACGGAATGGTCACGGACGCCCAATCCCGGCGCGCCTCGGGGAGACCGGCGTCACACCGGGCCGCTCATCCGCCACTGGTCTCGGCGGTCTCCTCGCGGACGACGTGCACCACGTCGTCACGAGCGTCGAGCCAACCCTCCGGGAGCGCCACCGACCGCCGTGGCGCACCCTGCCGCCCGCGCGGTCGGCCGAGCTCCCCGACCGGGAAGGCCTCGCCGGGGTCCAGCCGGTCCAGCAACTCGTCGAGCGTCGCGAGGGAGTCGACGAGCGCGAGGGAGTGTCGCAACTCGCCACCGGCCCGGAACCCCTTGAGGTACCACGACACGTGCTTGCGGAACTCCTTGCAACCGCGTTCCTCGCCCTGGTCGTCGACCAGCAGTTGCGCGTGGCGGCGCATGATCGCGCGCACCTCGCCCAGGTCGGGCAGCGCAACAGTCCCGGTCGCGGAGAACACCGACGCCAGGTCGCGGAACAGCCACGGTCGCCCCAGACAGCCACGGCCGACGACCACACCGGCGGCGCCCGTGTGCTCGATCATCGCGACGGCGTCGGAGGCCTCCCAGATGTCGCCGTTGCCCAGGACCGGGATGTCGGTGCCGGCGACCAACTCGCCGATCGCGTCCCAGTCGGCGACGCCGGAATAGCCCTGCATGGCGGTGCGGCCGTGCAGGGCGATCGCCACGACGCCGGAGTCGGCCGCGATCCGCCCGGCGTCGAGGTAGGTCAGATGGTCCTCATCGATGCCCTTGCGGGTCTTCATCGTCACGGGCACGGCGTACGGCTGCGCAGCGGCGACCACCGCCCGGAG
>DASVMH010000348.1:0-6998 GCA_036384455.1 Marmoricola sp.
GCGCAGGCGGCGCCGACGTTGCCGGCTTCGGGGGCGCCGGCGCGGCCGGCTTCGGTGGGGGCGCCGCGCTCGTGACGGGCGCATCCACGGCGTCGGGCGAGTCCGTGCTCCCCGTGTTGGTCTTCGTCTTCTTCTTGCGTCGCAGCCCGAGGCTCAGCGACGGAAGTTCGAGATTCGGCTCCTGGGCGCCCGTGTCGCCCTTGCCCTCATCGGCCATGGCGGGAAGTCTGCCACGGGCACACCTCCTTCGAAGCGAGGTGTCGCCACGCGGTCGAAAAGCATCGATGCCCCGCGACACCGCATCGTCGGTGTCGCGGGGCATCACACGGTCGGGCTGACAGGATTTGAACCTGCGGCCTCCTCGTCCCGAACGAGGCGCGCTACCAAGCTGCGCCACAGCCCGCGGCCATCGCGAATCGTACCGGAGCAACGGCGAGCCTTTCGAATCGGGCCTCAGCTGCGCTCGGTCAAGGTGAGCAGCGTCGCCTCCGGGCGGCAACAGAACCGCACCGGCGTGTACGGCGAGGTTCCAGCACCAGCGCTCACATGCAGCCAGCTCGTGTGCGCCTCACCGGGTCGTGACTGCGCAGGGTGGCGGTGCAGTCCCCGTGCGCGAGCGGTGTCGAGATCGCAGTTGGTCACCAGGGCACCGACGACCGGCAACCGCAGTTGGCCGCCGTGCGTGTGGCCCGCAGTGATCAGGTCGTAGCCGTCGGCTGCGAACTGGTCGAGCACCCGCAGGTACGGCGCATGGGTGATCCCGAGCGTGAGATCGGCCCCGCGGGGCGCCGGTCCGGCGACCGCTTCGAGATCGTCATAGGAGAGGTGCGGGTCGTCGACGCCCGCGATCGCGATGTCGAGCCCGCGTACGCGCAGCTTCGCCGTGCGGTTGCCCGCGTAGGTCCAGCCGCGACCGGTGAAGGCAGCGGCCAACTCGGCGTACGGAAGCTTCGGTGTATGCGTGTTGCGGCGCCCGTCATCGGGCAGCAGATAGCGCACCGGGTTGCGCAGGCCCGGGGCGAAGTAGTCGTTCGAGCCGAACACGAAGATCCCGGGGATGTCGAGGAGCGGGCCGAGGGAGTCCACGAGGTGCGGGACCACGTCCTGATGGGCCATGTTGTCGCCGGTGTTGATCACGAGATCCGGCCGGAGCTGGGCCAGTGATCGCAACCACCGCTTCTTCTTCTCCTGCGTGGGTGTCATGTGGAGGTCGGAGACGTGCAGCACCCGCAGGTTCGCAGCACCGCGGGGCAGCACCGGCACCAGTGCCTCGCGCAGGGTGAAGGCGCGTACCTCGTAGCCGGCGGAGTACGCCAGGCCGGCGGCACCGGTGAGGACGGCTGCTCCGGAGGTGCGGGCGAGAATCCGGGAGAGGTCCACATGCTCAGGCTGCCACAATGGGCCTACAAGCGATCGCGGAAGGATAGAGATGAGTGACCTCAAGGACCGCCTCCGCGCAGATCTGACTGCGGCGATGAAGAGCCGCGACCAGCTGCGTGCCAGCACGCTGCGCATGGTGCTGACCTCGATCACGAACGCCGAGGTGTCGGGCAAGGAGCCGGTCGAGCTCGATGACGAGCAGGTCCTCGCCGTCCTCACGTCCGAAGCGAAGAAGCGCCGCGAGGCGGCTGCCGCCTTCGAGGAGGGCGGACGAGCGGAGATGGCGGAGAAGGAACGCGCCGAGCTCGGAGTGCTCACCGAATACCTCCCCGAGCAGCTCGACGAGGCTCAGATCTCAGCGCTGGTCTCCGAGGCGATCGCAGACGCGGGCGCGGCGGGGGAGGGCATGCGTGCGATGGGCAAGGTGATGGGGACGCTGCAGCCCAAGGTGAAGGGTCGCGCCGACGGTGCCGCAGTCGCTGCTGAGGTGCGCCGCCAACTCGGGGCCTGACTCCGGTGAGCGGTGACTCCCGGTCGTGACCTCAGTGGCTCGGCCCGTTGCCGTTCCCGTGTCCGTTCCCGTGTCCGTTGCCGTGTCCATTGCCGTTCCCGTGTCCGTTGCCGTGCTTGTTGTGCTGTGGCTTGGCAGGTGCATGGTGTTTGTGCGGTTTGGGCGCCGCGAATGCGTGGTGCCCGGTGGCGAGGTAGATGTACACGGTGTCGGCGTCCACGCCCAGGCTGGTCGCGGCCACCGTGCCCTCGCTGTAGCCCCCGTCGATCTCGCCGGCGACGACAGGGGTGAAGCCGGCCGCACGGATCGCCGCCTTCGCCGCAGTGAGCGACTGACCCTTGACGGAGGGCACCCCGTCCTGACTCGGTGAGGGCTGCGGGGTCTCGAAGTCCTGATCGGGAATGAGGTCCTCGATCGCACGCATCGCGGTCGCCCACATCGGGCCGGCAACCGTCGATCCGTGTGCTGTGCCGTGGTAGATGCCGTGCAGGGAGAGGGGGTTCAGGCTCTGCGGCTGGCCCGCAGGGTTGAGACCGGCGACGACTGACGAGGTGGACACCGTCGGGGTGTAGCCGTTGAACCACACCGCCTTGTTGACCTGTGAGGTGCCGGTCTTGCCCGCCGACGGCTTGTCCAGTGCGAGACCGGCGCCGAAGCCGCCGCCGACCATCACTCCGCGGAGGATCGAGTTGACCTGATCGGCCACGTTGGCCGAGACGACCTGCTTGCAGTCGAGGGGGTAGCGCTTGAAGACCTTGCCGGCGCTGTTGATGATCGCCCGCACCGGATGGGGAGCGCAGTACGTACCCTGTGCAGGCATCGTGGCGTACGCGGCCGCCATCGTGAGCGGGTTGGTGTCCGCGACGCCGAGGGTGAACGACGGCACCTGCTCGTGGTCGGGGTCGGTGAGGTCGACGCCCATCTTCTTCGCGTAGGTGTACGGCATGCACAGACCGGTCTGCCGTTCGAGTTGGACGAAGAAGGTGTTGACCGACTGCTGCATGCCGCTGGCCATGTCCCGGAAGCCGAAGCCCGTCGAGTTGTGGACGGTGTAATCGGCGTAGTTGGAATAAGGGCCCTCGCACGTGCGGAACTGGTTCTGCGGAACGTTGATCACGTTGGGTGAGTAGAACCCCGTGCTGATCGGCAGACCCTGGGTCAGCGCGGAGGCGAGCACGAACAGCTTGAACGTCGAACCCGGCTGGAAGCCGGCCGCATCGCCGTACTTCTGGTCGACGGCGTAGTTGAGGAACGTCTGGCCGACCTTCTTGTTACGTCCCATCGGCCGTGACTGTGACAGCGCGAGGACGTTGCCGGTGCCGGGCTCGACCATGGCGAGGGCGCCGACGGCCTGATCGGTGGGGTAGACCGCCTGCGAGGTCGCGGTGTCGGCGGCACGCTGGAACGCGAGCCGCAGCGTCGTCTTGATCGTCAGACCACCCTCGTTGATCAACTGGGTGCGGTCCGTGACGGTCTTGCCGAGGGCCGGGTCGCTGAGAAGGTACTGGTAGACGTACGCGCAGAAGAACGCCGCCTTGGAGTCCACGCAACCGTTCGGGTTGGGCAGGACGTCGAGCCCGAGCCCCTTCTTGGTGAGCTTGGCGGCACGCGCCTGGGTGATCACCCCCAGCTGCGCCATCCGGTCCAGCACGACGTTGCGGCGGGCCTCGGCGCGCTCGGGATACTTCGTCGGGTCGTAGCCGCCGGGGTTCTTGACCAGCCCGGCGAGGAGCGCGGCCTGGCGGAGGTTGAGGTCGGCCGCCTTGCGGCTGAAGTAATGCTCGGCTGCGGACTCGATGCCGTACGCGCCGTCGCCGTAGTAGGCGATGTTGAGGTAGCGGTTGAGGATCCAGTCCTTGGAGTAGTGCTGCTCGAGGGCGATGGCGCGCCGCAACTCCTGCAGTTTGCGGGTGTACGTGTCCGCGGTCGCCGCCTTGCGCTCGGCCTGCGTCGTCGCCTCCTCGACCGCCGTCATCTTGGCCAGCTGCTGGGTGATCGACGAACCACCCTGCGTCGAGGTGCCGGCCTGGTTGGTCAGGAACGCCCGAAGGGTGCCCTTGAGGTCCAGGGCGCCGTGCTCGTAGAACCGGTCATCCTCGATCGACACGATCGCCTTGCGCATGATGGGTGCGATCTGGTCCATCGTGACGTCGACGCGGTTCTTGTCGAAGAAGGTGGCGATCACGTCGCCCTTGGCGTCGAGCACACGGGTGCGTTGGGCCAGCGGTTCGGTCTTGACCTCCAACGGGATGTCCTTGAGCGAATCTGCTGCCTTGTGGGTGCCGTACCCGACGGCGGCGACGACCGGGATGGCCAACCCGGCCACGAGGATGCCCATCACCGCAGAGACCGCGAGCAGGACCCCGAAGTGGGAGGCGACGGTGTTGAAGCTCAAGGGGGTCCGCCGCGCTGCCATGGCGTCATCGTAATCGGCGCCGGGTGATCACCGCTGGGGCGGACCGGCCTAGTCCGAAATGACTATTCGGAGTCATCCCCGCGTGTCTGGTCCGAATTGCCCGTCGATTCATACCTTTCTCTCAGGTTGGCAGTCGCAGGCCGGGGATCCGGCTGATGCGTTCAGGCAGAGAGTGGAGGCTCCGATGAGTTGGAATGATGAGTGGGTGACGGTCGCGCTGTGCAAGCAGGCCTCCCCCGACGAGTTGTTCGTCCGTGGTGCAGAGCAGCATCGCGCCAAGCAGGTGTGCGCGGCGTGTCCGGTCCGCACCGAGTGCCTGGCCGAGGCGCTCGACAACCGCATCGAGTGGGGCGTGTGGGGTGGTCTGACCGAGCGTGAGCGTCGTGCGGTCCTTCGCCGGCGTCCGCAGGTCACGTCATGGGCCGAGTTGCTGCGGACGGCGCGGGAGAACCACGAGCGCGGGATCGCTGAGGCGACTGCCTGAGCCGGTGCGGGAGTTCCGTACCTCACTGATCCGCGAGCAGGTCGCCGATCTGGCGCAGGCCGTCGAGGTCGTGGACATCGGTGGACATCGCGGGGACGACGGCTGTCGCCACCTCGGGATGCGCCGTCGCGAAGCGTTCGCGCAGGTGTGCCTCGCGGGCCACGATGAGCTTGCGATCCGCATGCAGCCGCAACAGGCCGGCCGCGAGATCCTCGGCGTCGCCGCCGTCGGTGCGCAGCTTCTCGGCCGCGGCCTCAGCGGCGGCGGGGCTCAGCTCCGGCCCTGGGTCGACGCTGGCCCGGTTGAGCACCATGCCGGCCAGCGGCATGTCTTCGGCACTGAGCCGCTCGACGAAGTACGCCGCCTCCCGCAACGCGTCCGGCTCGGGTGCTGAGACCACCAGGAACGCCGTACCCGGTGCCTGGAGGAGCTCGAAGGTCGCCTGTGCACGCTGCCGGAATCCTCCGAAGAGCGTGTCAAAGGCCGACACGAACGCCTGCATGTCGCCGAGCACCTGGGCGCCGATGATCGTGGTGATCGCCCTGGTGACCAGGCCGAAGCCGGCGGTCATCAGTTTGGCCGGCCCCTTGGCCGGGGCGAGCAGCAGCTTCATGAAGCGACCGTCGAGGAAGCTCGAGAGCCGCTCGGGCGCGTCGAGGAAATCCAGCGCGTTCCGCGACGGCGGTGTGTCGACCACGATCAGGTCCCACCGCCCCGTCTTGCGGGCGTCCTGGTCGAGCTGACCCAGCTTCTCCATCGCCATGTATTCCTGAGTGCCCGCGAACGAGCTCGAGACCGCGATGTAGAACGGGTTGTTGAGGATCTGCTGGGCCTTCTCCGGCGACGCCTGGCTCTCCACGACCTCGTCGAAGGTCCGCTTCATGTCCAGCATCATCGCGTCGAGGGACCCCCCGGTGGTCGAGCCTGTCGAGACCCCCGGAACCGGCCGTGGCGTGTTGTCCAGTTCCTCGATCCCCATCGACTGGGCCAGCCGCTTCGCCGGGTCGATGGTGAGGACCGCGACCTTGCGGCCCTGCTCGGCGGCACGGAGCGCGATCGCGGCCGAGGTGGTCGTCTTGCCCACGCCACCGGCGCCGCAGCACACCACGATCCGCAGGCCGTCGTCGGCCAACAGGCCGTCGATGTCGAGGGCCTTCGCGGTCGCCGGGGTCGAGGCGAGCGGTCCGACGCGACTGGTCGCCCGACTCACGAGAGTCCCTCCTCGCGCAACTGAGCCGCCAGGTCGTAGAGCCCGGCGAGATCCGCACCGCCGGGCAGCCGGGGCAGTTCGTAGGTCGGCACGTCCTGACCGTGCAGCAAGGCACGCTGGGAGTCCTCGAGTGCTCGTCGTTCGGCGTGGTCGCGGCCCTCGGCGAGAAGTGTCCCGACGAGTTGGTCATCGGCGTCGACGCCGGCCCGTGTGAGCGTCTTCGTGAGTGCTGCGGTGTCGACGGATCCCTCGATCAGGGCGGCACGGTCGGCCCCGTCGAGATCCTGCGGGCGGACCATGTTGACGATGATGCCGCCGACGTGGAGGTGCCCGGCCCGCAACTCGGTGATCCCGTCGATCGTCTCCTGCACGGGCATCTCCTCGAGCACGGTCACCAGGTGCACGGCCGTGCGCTTCGAACGCAACAGGGTCGTCACGGTGTCGGCCTGCGACTTGATCGGCCCCATCTTCGCCAGCCCCGCCAGCTCGTTGTTGACGTTGAGGAATTGCGCGATCCGACCCGTCGGCGGCGCATCCAGCACGATCGCGTCGTAGGTCCGGGCGCCCTTGTTACGGGAGTTGCGGTGTGCGGCCTCGTAGACCTTGCCGGTGAGGAGTACGTCTCGTACGCCGGGGGCGATGGTGGTGGCGAACTCGATCACTCCGAAGCGATCGAGCGCGCGTCCGGCACGTCCCAGCCGGTAGTACATCGCGAGGTACTCCATCAGCGCCGACTCCGGGTCGATCGCGAGGGCGTACACGTCGCCGTGCCCGGTCTGCGATGCCCGCGCGACGAGTCGCTCCTCGTACGGCAGCGGCGCGACGTCGAACATCTGCGCGATGCCCTGCCGTCCCTCGACCTCACACAGCAGCACGGTCTTGCCGCGCGATGCCAGTCCGAGCGCGAGGCTCGCCGCCACGGTCGACTTCCCGGTGCCGCCCTTGCCGGTGACGATGTGCAGCAGCACGTCGTCGAAGTCGGATCCAGGCTCGGCCA
>DASVMH010000349.1:0-12900 GCA_036384455.1 Marmoricola sp.
CAGCCAGCCGTGGGACTCCGCGGTGGCGACCGCCTCGGCGCGGTTGGTGGCGCCGGTCTTGCCGATCGCGGCCGAGAGGTGGTTGCGGACGGTCCCCTCGGAGAGGAACAACCGTTTGGCGATGGCCGCGACCGAGGAACCGTCACGGGCCTCGCGGAGCACCTCGGTCTCACGTTCGGTCAGCGGCGACTCCCCCGCGATGAGCGAGTCGGTGGCCAGCGCCGGGTCGACCACGCGGAGGCCCTGGTGGACCCGACGTACGGCGTCGGCGAGCTGCGCAGCCGGGGTGTCCTTGACGACGAAGCCCGACGCACCCGCCTGCATGGCGCGGCGCAGGAAGCCGGGCCGCCCGAACGTCGTCACGATGAGGACCCGGGTGTCGGGGAAACGCTCGCGTACGGCGGCGGTCGCGGTGATGCCGTCCATGCCGGGCATCTCGACGTCGAGCAGCGCCACGTCGGGGTGGTGCTCCTCGATCGCCGCCACGACCTCGTCGCCGGCGCCGACCTCGGCGACCACCTCGAGGTCGGGCTCGAGGTTGAGCAGTGCGGAGAGGGCGCCTCGGACCAGGGCCTGGTCGTCGGCCAGCAGCAAGCGGATGGTCACGGGACGACCACCTTGAGCGAGAAGCCGGGGTCGAGCGTGCTCGTGACGACGGTCCCGCCGAGAGCGGCCGCGCGCTCGCGCAACCCCACGAGCCCGTGGCCGGCCTCCGCCGATCGCGCGGATCCTCGCCCGTCGTCGACCACCTCGACCTCTCGGGCCGAGAGCCGCACGCGGCAGTGCTGGGCGCCGCTGTGCCGGATCACGTTGGTGATCCCCTCGCGGACGGTCCAGGCGAACAGCTCGCGTACGTCGCCGGCGACGTCATCGGTGGAGTTGGGCAGGTCGGCCTGGATCTCGGCGGCGGACAGGGCGCTGCGGGCGCGGGAGAGCTCGCCCGGCAGGGTGAGCTCGCGGTAACCCTCGACCGCGCGGCGTACGTCTGCCAGCGCGTCGCGGGAGAGCCGCTCGAGGTCGCGCACCTCCGCCCGCGCCCGCTCCGGGTCGGCGTCGAAGAGCCGATTGGCCAACTCCGCCTTGACGGTGATCACGGTCAGCGAGTGACCGAGGATGTCATGCAGGTCGCGCGCGAAACGGTTGCGCTCGTCGGCGAGGGCGAGCCGCGCGTTCTCCTCGCGCACCGCGAGCACCTCGACGTTGCGGTTGATCGCCTGCGAGATCCCCCAGATCGCCAGGGTCGCCACGAGGATCCCGAAGAGCAGCCCGCGGTCCTCGTGCCAACCCGACACGGTGATCGAGGCGGTGTAGGTCACCGCTGCAGTGGCCACCCCGAAGATCCAGCCCCAGCCCGCGCCGAGGCAGATCACGCACTGGACGGCGATGTAGACGGCCGCGGCGGTGCCCTTCTGGCCGATCGCGGCACAGATGGTCACTCCGAGCGCGACCTGCACGGCGAGCACGAGGAATGCCCGGGGTCTGTTCTCCATCGGCCGGAACGGCGCGCCCTCGGGCCGGAACCGCAACGCGACGAAGACCGCGAGATAGATCAGGCCGAACACGACCGTGGCGACCATCCCGATCCAGCCGGACACCTGGTCACGCTGTTTCCAGCCCTCCTCCATCGGAGCCGCGAGGTAGAGCAGCCAGATCGCGGCGAAGAAGACACCCCAACGACGCGGCCCGATGCGGGTCGCGTCGTCGAGGGGTGTCGTCGTCACCGGGGTCATGGTGGTCACGCTAGAGCCTCAGACCCTCGCGGTGTCCTTGCTCATCCGCCAGGCGGCACCGGCCATGAAGATGACCAGCCAGCCGACGGCGTTGACCACGGAGTACCACGGGAGCTCGTGGGTCAACGGTGCCCGGGCGACCTCGGAGACGCCGTACATCGGGGTCCAGTACGCGATCAGCCGGATGCCGTGGGCGTACTGGGTCAGAGGGATGAACAGACCGCCGAGGAAGGACAACAGCGCCAGGCCGGGCCCGAGCACCTGCATCACGTTCTCGCTCGGCAGCAGGTAGCCGGCGAAGACACCCAGCGCCGCGAAGGTCAGCGTGCACAGCAGGCTGAGCAGGCCGCAGTAGATCCAGGTGTCGGTCGGCATCTCGATGTTGCCCTTGAAGATCCCGACGATGTTGACGATCAGCACCGAGAAGCCGGCCATCACCAGGGCCACGATCGCCTTGACGGCGATATACGCGACCGGCTGCAGCGGGGTCAGCCGCAGCTGCCGGGACCAGCCCAGGGCCCGCTCGGTGGCGACCATCGCGCCTCCGGAGGCGGCCATCAGCGCGCCGCCGTAGAGGGCCATCGAAACCATGACGTACGCCGCGACGTTGCCATGGAGTCCGTGGCCGAGCTGCTGGTCGCCCTGCTTGCCCGAGCCGAACACGAAGAACATCGCGGTCGGGAAGACGAGGGCGAAGATGATCGTGCGACGGTTGCGGACCATGCGCCGCAGCTCCAGCTTGAGCAGCGTCGCGTTGAGGCCGCCCAGCGGCGGCACCTTGCGGGTGGTCGGGTCGATGGTGGCGACGCTCATGAGTCGGCTCCTTCGTCGTCGGAGGTCAGGTTGATGAAGGCCTCCTCGAGGCCCTTGGCGGTGACCTCGAGGTCCCGCGCCTTGGTCTGGGTGAGCAGGTAGCGGGCGACGGCGTCGCTGTCCTTGGTGTGGACGTAGAACTGGTCACCGCGCACCTCGACGCTGTCGACACCGCCGAGCGCGGTCAACGCAGCGGAGAGACCCGGGTCGGGATCGTCGAGCGTCGCCCGGACCGTCCGACCGGACGCGAGCGACTTGATCTCGCTGCCCGAGCCGTCGGCGACGATCCGGCCGTTGGCGACCAGCACGATCCGGTCGGCGTACTGGTCGGCCTCCTCCAGGTAGTGCGTCGCGAACAGGACGGTGCGGCCGAGCTTGGCGTCGTCACGGATGCTCGTCCAGAACGACCGTCGGCCCTCGACGTCCATGCCGGTGGTCGGCTCGTCGAGGAGGAGCAGCGCCGGGTTGGGCAACAGCGCCATCGCGAAACGCAGCCGCTGCTGCTCGCCGCCCGAGCACTTGCCGACCTTGCGGTCCGCGATGCCCTTGATGCCGGCGCGTTCGAGGACCTCGTCGACCGGGTGGGTGTCGACGAAGAGGCAGGCGGTGTATTCGATGGTCTCGCGGACGGTCATGTCCTTGAGCAGACCGCCGGTCTGCATCACCGCGGAGACGAGGCCGCGGGCGACCGCCTCCCGCGGTTTGAGGCCCATCACGCTGACGCTGCCCGAGGTGGGTTGGGACAGGCCGAGAATCATGTCGATGGTCGTGGTCTTCCCCGCGCCGTTCGGGCCGAGGAAGGCGACGATCTCGCCGGGTTGGATGGACAGGTCGATGCCGCGTACGGCGTGGACTTTGCCGAAGTCCTTGGTGATGGACTCCAGGCTCACTGCTGGTGCTGTTTGCATGGCCCTAGCCTGCCCTGTCGCGGCACCGTGAACCTCGCGCGACTGTCATGAAGCCGCCATGACATTTGTCAGTCGGCCGCGGGCGTCCCGCTCGCACCGAGATCACGCAGCAGGGTCTCGGCGATGCGGGCGGCGACCTGCCCCGAGACCTCGGGGTCCAGGTGCTGCGGCAACGGTTCGTCGGTGACCTTGGGGCGGGCCACGAGCTGCTCGACCGGACCGAACACCCGGACACCGGATGCGCGGATGCGGTCCACGATCTCGGCAGCATGCGCGCCCAGGTCGTCGGCGGCCCATGCCGGCAGGCGTACGGAGTGGTGGGCGGGGTTGCGCTCGCGGATCTTGAACCACCACCACGCCCGACTGCGCCACAACGGCGGCCATACGAACGGCGGTGCCTCGTCGCCGAGCTCCGCCTCGCGGGCGTCGATGCCGCAGTTGAACGCACGGACCGCCTCGATCTCCTCCCACGTCAGCGACCGGTTCGACTTGGCCGCGGGCGGCTCGAGGACGCCCGCCGGAAGGCCGGCCAGCTCCGCGAACTGCCGGGTGAGGAAGTCGGGGTCGCGCTCGTCCGCGACGACCACGACGACTCGTTCGGCGCCGATCTGCTCGGCCCAGCGCTCGATGAGCAGGTCGTGCCGGTGCCGACGCCAGAACGCGGTCCCCTCGCCCGGCCAGGCCCGCAACTGGCGACGGACGTAGGCCTCCCACGACGTGGCCATGCCCGCCTGGACGGCCTGCTGCCATTGCGAGGGCATGATCGCCCCGAGCGAGCGCAGGGTGATCACGACCTCACCGTCGTCGCCGACGAAGTCCGCGACCAGCCGGCCGCGCAGTCGATCACCGGCGACACAGAGCAACTCGCTGGACAGCACCGTCGTGTGCGCCGAGGTCCGGTCGGCCTCCGCAAGCAGCTGCTGCCACGACTCCGGCCCGTCGGTGCGTCCGGCGCGGTCGTGGTCGAGGAGCTCGAGCAGTACGGGCCGCAGGTCCCGGGTGCCGCCGAGGTAATGGACGCCGTGCTCGAGCAGGCGCGGCCGCGAGCCGTAGAACGCATCCTGGATCGACGTGGTCCCGGTCTTGTGCGGTCCCACGTGCAGCAGGCGGGCGGGGGCGTTCATGGGACCCGACACTATCGGCGGTTCAGCGGCCGGCGGGGTACTGCACCACCTGCTGGTAGGTCGGCCGGTTCTGCCAGTTGGTGGCGTCGTCGTGGATGGCGCCGAGCGGGTTGTTGACGATGGCGTCGGCACACCACTGGTCGCCCGCGTCGCACCACTTGTCGGCCGGGTAGAGCTTGGTGGCCGGCACCGCCACCGCCTTCGTCAGCGTCGACAACAGCACCCGCCGACAGCGCAGCACCTTGCCGCCGCCACAGAACTTCACGCCGAGCCCGCCGCGCACCTTCTTGCCCATCACGGCGCGCAGGTCCTTGTCCATGTAGGAGTACCACCCGTGCTGGTAGGCCGAGCCCTGGTGCGCCTGGCCGTCCGCGGTGCCGTTGGGGGCGTTGTCGATGACCAGCGCCTTGGTCATCTGGTTGTAGAGGGCCGCACCCATCCGCGGGCGGAACTCGGCACGCACGAGCAGCGGCCACCAGGCATCCATGATCCGGATCGCGTCCGCGTGCGCGTACTTCTTGCTGCCTGCGGACGTCTCCCGCCGACGGGCCCCGGAGGCGAGCCAGGACTTCAGTTCACCGATCGCCTTGCGCTGCGTGGCATTGGTGACCTTCCGCTTGCCGATGACCTTCAACAGTTCCGGCAACAGGATGCCGCCGCGCATGTCCTCGACCGCTGCCGACTCCATCGCCTTGGTGAGCCCGACCCGATCGACCTTGCCCTTCTTCATCAGTCGTCGTACGCGCCGGTCGAGCATGTTCACGCGGTAGATCGATCCGTCGCCGTAACGGCTCATCGCGTAGTGGTGGGCGATCTTGTTGTTCCACGACACGTAGTAGCTCTGGTCGATCGAATGCGGATGCGCCGTGAATGCGGTGTTGCGCACGGTGTTGGTGCTCGGTCTCCAGTGCCGCCAGACGTACTTCTTCCACGCCCAGGTCGGCAGGTTCGCGTCGACGTGGCGCGCACGCGTCGGATTGAGGCCGGAGTTGTAGTAGGCGATGTGCCTGCTGTTCACGAAGAACCAGTTGAACGTGTAGCTGATGTGCGACGCAGCGTGCTGGAACTGCTTCGGCGTCCGCATCGCCGACGGGTCGTTGAACATCTGGAAACCGATCAGCCCGTCGGGCTCGTGGAAGTACGTCGAGCGCAACAGCGTGTACGCCACCGGATGACCCTTGATGGTGGCGCGGTAGGCGACCAGGCCGTACTTCGTGCGGTAGGCGACCAGGTCGTACGAACCCGCCTTCGTGCTGTCGGCGATCGTGGGCGCCCACGAGTCGTGCCGCACCAGCTTCTGCATCGCGCGGCACTTCCCGTTGTCGCGATAGCCGGTCGACCACTTCGTCACCCGCCCGCCCTTCGGATCGCACAGCCGCACGGCGAAGGTGTCGACGTTCGTCTGGCTCGCCGACGTCGCGCTCCAGGAGTAGTCGGGGCCACGGCCGATGAGGACGTAGAAGCTCAGGCCGGCGAAGGAGATCCCCCGCGCGTGCAGGCCCGGCCCGTCGAGCTCCTCGAGCATGAGCAACTGCGGGGCGAAATAGCCGGTCTGCGGCCCGAAGACCGCGACCGGGTGGTGCTGCGTGCTGTGCTTCGCGCCGACAACCAGGGCGTTCGACATGTCGCAGTGCTGGTCGAGCAGGTTCGCCGGGAGCACCCCGTCGTCGAGCATCCCCCGCAGCTTGCCCAGCGCCGGCTCGGCGAGCAGGTTCGCGCTCGAGCGCTTCGAGGCCGCGGTCGACTTCGCGGCGGCAGCGCCGGACGTGGCGCCGGACGTGGCGGCGGTGCCGGTGGCGTTCGCGACCACGGGTTGGGCGACCACCGAACCGCGATCAGGCATGGCGACGCCCTTCGCGTGCTTCGGGCTGCTGGCGTAGGGGAACTTCCCCTTGTGGACCGTGAGCACGGCCTCCGGGTCGTTCTCCTCGCGGAAGGCGCGCCAGACGCGGTCCCCCTTCACCCTGCCGTAGCGGTGCTCCGCGGCGAGCTTCACCAACGCGGACTGCACCTGGTTGCCGCCGCCGGAGCCGAACAGCGCGCTGATGACGGTGGCGATGGCGACCATGTCCGACGGCTTGAACTTCGCGATGCCGGTCTGCGTGACGGCGTTCGCGTTGCCCGTGACGACGTACTCGCCGGGGATGCTCAGCCTCTTTTGCGCATCCGCGATGTACTGGTTGATCCCGGCGACGTAGTTGACGATGTCGCGATAGCCCTGTGCGCCGCGCTTCCCCTCGTGCCGGACCCGCTCGATCTGCGCGTCGAGCTCCTTCTCGGTGTAGGCGCCCTGGAGGTAGAACTGCTGCTCGAGCTTGCGATTGCCGGGCGCGCCTCCGGCGAACGACGACAGCTCGCCGCGGCCGACGTGGCGGAACACGTCCATCATCCAGAGCCGGTCCTGTCCGGCGGCGTACCCCGCGCCGAACTCGGTGCCCGCGCGGGTGGTGCCGATGATGTGCGGGGTGCCGGTCTGCTTGTCGCGGACGATCTGGACGTCCGCGCGACCGCCGGGGTGGATGTCGCTCTCGACGTCGTTCGCAGGAACTCCGAGCGCGGAGCTGTTGAAGTAGTCGCTGAGGGTGCCCTTCGTGAGCCCGCTGTAGCCGTCGACGAGCGCGGCGTACTTGGCCAGCTGGTCGTCGGTGTGCTTCGGCTTCGTCTTCGTCGCCTCGTACGCCAACAGCTGCGTCAGGGTGTCGTTGCCGTTGTTCCCCGGAGGCAGGATGTCGTTGCACTGGCCGTGGCAGTAGTCGCGGGTGGCCGCCGTGGCCGGTGCGACCGTGCCGAGCACCATCGCCGCGACACTCGCGAGCGCAGCCGTCATGGTCAGGAGAGGTCCGGGACGGCTCATGGTGCTCCTTAGTCAGAAACCGAGGCGACGCAACTGTCGGGGGTCACGTTGCCAGTCCTTGGCGATCTTCACATGGAGGTCGAGGTAGACGGGGACGCCGAGCAGCGACTCGATCTGTTTGCGCGCGGCCGAGCCGACCTCGCGCAGCCGCGACCCCTTGTGCCCGATGATGATGCCCTTCTGCGACGACCGCTCGACGAAGAGGTTCGCGTGGATGTCCAGCAGCGGCTTGTCCGCCGGCCGGCCCTCACGCAATCCCATCTCCTCGACGAGGACGGCGATCGAGTGCGGCAACTCGTCGCGGACCCCCTCGAGCGCCGCCTCGCGGATCAGCTCGGCAGCGAGGTCCTCCTCGGGGGTGTCGGTCAGCTCGCCGTCGGGGTAGAGCGCAGGCCCCTCGGGCAGTTGCGCGACCAGCAGATCGGCGAGCAGCGAGACCTGCTCGCCGGCGACGGCCGAGACGGGGACGACCTCGGCCCACTCGGTGCCGGTCTCGCGGCCGAGCTCCGCGATGGCAGCGAGGTGATCGGCCAGCCTCGCGCGGTCGACGAGGTCGGTCTTCGTCGCGACCGCGAACTTCACCGTCCTGCGTACCTTCGCGAGCTCCGAGACGAGGTAGCGGTCCCCCGGCCCGGGCTTCTGGTCCGCGGGGAAGCAGACCGCGACCACGTCGACCTCGGCCCACGTGGTGCGCACCAGGTCGTTGAGCCGCTCCCCCAGGAGTGTCCGGGGACGGTGCAGACCGGGGGTGTCGACGAGGATCAGTTGCGCGTCGGGGCGGTGCACGATCCCGCGCACGACGGTGCGCGTGGTCTGGGGACGCGACGAGGTGATCGCCACCTTGGTGCCGACGATCGCGTTGGTCAGCGTCGACTTGCCGGCGTTCGGCCGGCCGACGAAGCACGCGAAGCCACTCCTGAACTCGCTCACTGCCCCGCCCTCAACTCGTCGTACTCCGCCCAGATCTCCTCGTCGCTCTTCCCGGCCGCCTTGCCACGCGCGTAGATCGGGCCGGGATCGATGGCCCGCGTCTGCCGGGGACGGGTGGCGCTCCAGTAGCCCATCAGGTCGTGCCGGTCCGAACCCCAGCCGAGCGATCGACGCACGTACCGCCTGATCTCGCGCATCTGCGCGGACTCGCCCGCCATCCAGAAGTAACCGGGGCCGTCGGGCCATTCGATGGTCTCGACGAGCGCCGCCAGGCGCGAGCCGCCAGCCGCCGGGATCCACGTCACCTCAGTGTCGACGGGGTCGGTGGGGTCGGTGGCGAAGTAGCCGGGCACCTCCTGCGTCTCGGCCCAGATCCGGACCGGCCGGTCGGTGACCTGCTCGGCGATGCGTGCCATCGCGGGCAGCGCGGTCAGGTCGCCCACGAGGTGCACCCATGCGGCGTCGTCGGGCAGGGCGAAGGACCCCTTCGGTTCCGAGAGGGTCACCTCGTCGCCGACGCAGTCGGTCTGTGCCCACGCCGTCACCAGACCCTCGTCGTGGACGACGACATCGATCGTCAGGGCGTCATCACGCCAGGTGCGCACGGTGTAGTAGCGCGACTGGAACTGTCCCGGCACGACCAGACCGACCCACTCGTCGGGCACGCCGGTGCTTGCGAAGCCGGCGAGACCGTCGCCGCCGAGCACGAGCCGGACCAGGTGTGGCGACAACGTCTCGCGACTCAGCACCCGTGCGGTGGACTGTCCCGGTCGTACGCTCATCGGGGTTCAGCCTAGGACACGGATCGCCAGTGCCCCGTCCGCGCCCAGACCGAGCCGGGCGACGTGCAGCCTGCGCTGGCCGCAGCCGTGGACCGAGGTGCGGCACTTGATCGACTTCGGGTAGTGCGCGGCGCCCTTGTCCCAGGCGTGGTAGGCCAACCGCAGCCGACCGTGCCGGTCGAGGAACGGCGTCGCCCCTCCGGGCGCCACCAGGCCGTTGCCGCTCTTGAGGAAGGGCGGGTAGGTCGGGGTGCCGCCCGGGTTCGTCGCCGGTTGCTGCACGCGTTTGCACGGGCCGGTGACGCTCGCGCACAGGGCGTACCCGATCGCGTACTTCTTGTTCCCCCAGCCGCCGGCGGAGTAGAAGAGGTAGCGCTTCCCCGCATAGGTGATCATTCCCGGGCCCTCGACCGTGCGCTCCTCCCACGGCTGGTTCGCCGTCAACAACCGGTGCGGCGGGTCCGCGGTCGTCGCCCGTCCGGAGTGGGTCACCCGCCGGATCCAGATCCGCGTCGGACGGCCGATCGAGATGTCTTCGGTCTTGTAGAGCAGGTAGTTGTGCCCGTTCTCGTGGTAGAGCATCGGGTCGATCGCACCACGGTTGTACGGGCACACGAGCGGCTTCGTGGTGTGGTCGACGAACGGTCCACGCGGCGACGACGACACCGCTGTCGAGATGCACATCTTGTGCGCGTGGCCCCATTTGCGCACGGCGTACGCCACCACGTACCGGCCGTCCCAGTGGGCGACCGACGGCGCCCACACCGTGCCGAGCCCGTGGGCGTCGTGCCAGGCCCACGTCGGGAGCTTCGGCAGCGCATCCGGACCCAAGCCGGCCCGCAGGCGTTTCGTGGGGCCGGTGGCGGTCCAGGTCCGCGCGTCGGAGGAGACGAGCACGGGCAGGTTGAGGTGGGCGGTCGTCGTGGAGTACGCGTAGTACTTCCCTTGGGTGTAGATGACGGTCGGGTCGGGGAAGTCGCCGCGATAGGTGTGCCCGGGCCGGAACGGGTCCTGACCGATCGGCGCGGGTCGCGTGGTCTCCGCGACCGCGACCCCGGGCACCATCAACGCGACGAGCAGCGCGAGCGCGAACCAGGCGCGGGAGTGATGAACGGGCACCGCGCCACTATTCCCCAAACAGGGGCCTAGCGCGTCGATTCCGGACTCAGACCCCGAAGTCGTGTCGCAACGGATAACCGCTGAACCCGTCGGCGTCGGTCTTGGTCGCGAGCACCTGGTGCAGCTGGATCTCGTTGGTGTCGAAACCCATCCGGGAGCCGGCCATGTAGAGGCCCCACACCCGCGCCGTCGCCTCGCCCACCTCGGCGACGCACTCGTCCCAGTGCTCGACGAGGTTGTGGTTCCACCCGGCGAGGGTCTTGGCGTAGTGGGCCCGGAGGTTCTCCTCGTGCTGCACCTCCAGACCGGCGTCCTGGATCTCCGTGATGATCCGGCCCGAGCCGGTCAACTCGCCGTCGGGGAAGACGTAGCGGTCGATGAAGGCACCGGTGCGCACCTTCTGGTTGTGCGGGCGAGTGATGCAGTGGTTGAGGAGCCGGCCGTGCGGCTTGAGCTTGTCCCTCAGGAAGCCGAAGTACGAGGCGTAGTTGGCCACGCCGATGTGCTCGGTCAGGCCGATCGAGCTGACCGCGTCGAAGTCGGTCTCCGGGACGAGGCGATAGTCGAGGAAGCGCACCTCCGCGCGATCATCGATCCCGTCCTCCTTGATCTTCTCCTGGGCCCAGGACGCCTGCTCGGCCGACAAGGTGACGCCGAGCGCGGTGACGCCGTAGTTCTTCACCGCGTGCCGGACCATCCCGCCCCAACCGCAGCCCACGTCGAGGAGTCGCTGGCCCGGCTGCAGGCCGAGCTTGCGGCAGACCAGGTCGTACTTGTGCGCCTGCGCCTCCTCCAGCGTCGCGTCCTCGGTCGGGAAGCACGCGCAGGTGTAGGTCATCGACGGCCCGAGGACCATCTCGTAGAAGCGGTTGGAGACGTCGTAGTGGTGGTGGATCACCTCGGCGTCACGGTCGGGCGAGTGCAACATGCCCTCGACGAACCTGCGCCATCGGGGGGCGTGCTCCTGCGCCGGGATCGGCGGCGGCTTGAGGTTGGAGATGCCCACCGACCGCAGCAGGTTGACCGCCTCGGTCGGAGACGGGGTGCGGAATTTCAGGCCGGTGCTGCTGCCCTTGACCGACATCAGGGCGTCGTACGGGTCGCCGGGGTGACCACCCACGATGGCGAGATCGCCCATGACGTACGCCCGGGCGAGACCGAGATCGCCCGGCGCGGTCACGAGATAGGACAGACCCCGCTCGGTCAACAGATCGAGGCCGAAGGTTGCGTCGGCGGGGCCGGCGGAACTGCCGTCGTACGCCGTGAACCGGAACGGGATGTCGCCGACCAGCAGGGAGCTGAACGCGTCGGCAATGGTCATGGTGGGGGCGAGGATGCTCATCGCCGTCGTACCGCCTTGTCGTAGAGGGTGGTCAATCTGTCATCGGGGTCGTAGCGCTTCTTCACCGCGGCAAGGTTGCTGCCGTTGTACAGGGAGTCGAAGACGTCGCGGTCGTAGAACGCCTCGGAGTAGAGCGACTTGTGGCCGTCGAGCTCGTGCACCTTCGTCTCGATGGCGCGGTTCTTGGGCGCATCGACGTAGTCGGGGCCGACGTGGACGGTGCCCCAGAAGCCGGCGTTGACGTAGGCCGCGCCCGGCCGCAGCGGATAGGAGGGCCAGGCGTCGTGGGCGACCAGCGGGCACAGCCACACCGGCCGCATCCCGATCTCGGCGTCGAACCAGTCGAGGAATTCGGGCAGGCGCGCGACGGGCACCTCGATGTCCTGGATCACCCGTTCGCGGTGTGGGCGGCCCGCGCGCTGGTCGAGGCGGTCGGCGATGCCGAAGCGGTTGTCGAGACCGACGAGCCGGTGATAGACGTCCGAGCGCTTGAAGCGGCGCGGCCAGAACCGACGGACGGTGGGGTTCTGGACGCCGAATGCTCCTGAGCACCAGAACCAGTCGGTGTCCCAGCGCCAGATGTAGTCGTTGATCGTGAGCACATCGGTGGCACGTTGCTGGATCGAGCGGTAGTAGATCTGCTCGCGCGTGTAGTCGCTCGGCTGCGTGGGATTGCCATCGGTGTCGGCAGCGGTCTCGGTGAAGGTCGCGAGGGTGAGGTAGAACTCCCCCGGCGCGAAGGCGACCCCGTCGAGGCCGTCGACGCGGATGCCGTCCCACTCCCGCTCCGCGACGATCGTGTCGATCGCCGCTGCCATCTCGCCCGCAACGTCGAAAGCGATGTGCCGCAGCGCGACGTACGCCGGCACCTCCTCGAGCTCGATCCTGAGCCGGGTCGCGTAGCCGAGCGAACCGTAGGAGTTGGGGAAGGTCCAGAACAGGTCGGAGTGCTCGCCCGACCGGCTGCAGGTGACGACCTCGCCGGCACCGGTGAAGACGTCCATCTCGAGCACCGACTCGTGCGGCAGCCCGTTGCGAAACGACGTCGACTCGATGCCCAGGCCGGTGACCGCACCGCCGAGGGTGATGGTGCGCAGTTGCGGGACGACCTTGGGGATCAGCCCGTGCGGGAGGGTGGCCGCGACGAGATCCTCGTAGGTGCACATCCCCTGGACGTCCGCGGTCGACACGCCACCGTCGCCCGCGATGTCGATCCGGATGACGCCGTTGAGCCCGGACACGTCGAGGCCCGGAGCGTCGCTGGCCTCACGTGGCCGGAACAGGTTGGACGTGCGCTT
>DASVMH010000350.1:0-6050 GCA_036384455.1 Marmoricola sp.
CCGTCCGGACCATATGCAGCCACCGTGATGGTCATGTCCTGGTCGTAGCTGCCGCGGGTGGAGAACGAGTAGTGGTAGGGGTGCTCCTGGCAGGTGTCGTAGAGGACGCCGTTGCTGCTGTGCACGCCGCCGGATGATGCGGACGCGGGAGCGACGAGTGCCGCACTCGGCAGGGCGGCAGTGGCGAGGGCGACGACCACCGTCGAGATGACCCGGCCGGGCCGGTGAGGGACGCGCGAACGATTCATGCCGGCAGGTTAGGTCAGGGGTCCGACGCTTCATCCGGTTTTGCCGCATGTGGATTCCGCAGCCCGTCGAACAGCACTCCGGTCACCGCGGCGGCGAGGGCGTCGGCGTCGCGGTCAGGTCTAGCCCAGTCGACCAGTGAGTTGACCATCCCGAAGGCCAACCGGCTCACGAGGTCGGGGTCCAGGTCGGCGCGCAGGGCGCCGTCGGAAGCGGCATCTCGTACGACCTCGGCGAGGCGCGCGTCGATCCGGCGGCGTCGGGCCAACGCATCCTGTTCGACGGCCGAGTTGCCGCGGACGCGGAGCAACAGCGTCACCGCGGGCAGATGCTCGACGAGGATCCGGACGGCCCCGGCGACGCTCGCGCGCAGCCGGTCGTACGCCGAACCACTGCTCGTGGCTGCAGCCGCCTCGTCGACGGCTGCACTGAGCCCCTCCAGGGCCTCGTCGAGGGCGGCGGCGAGCAGGGAGTCCTTGCTCGGGAAGTGGTGGTAGACCGCGGACTTGGTCACGCCGAGGGCGGTGGCCAGGTCGTTGACCGAGGTGGCGTCGTAGCCGCGCTCGTTGAACAACTCGATCGCGGTGCGCAGCACCGCCTCGCGGTCGTGGCCGGGCCGGCCGCGCGGGCGGCGGGCGGGGGAGTCGGCCATGGCGTCATCGTTCCAGATCGGGAGGGGTCTTGCCGGACCGGGCGGTCAGCCGATATCGTACCGAATGTTCGGTCTGTAAAGCGAAGGAAGGCAACCATGCAGGACCTCAGCCCGCGCCCCGGAGACCTCGACCCGATCGAGACCGCCTCGGTCGACGAGTTGCGTGCGTTGCAGCTCGAACGCCTGCAATGGTCGGTGCGGCACGCGTACGACAACGTCGCGCACTACCGCGCCTCCTTCGACGCCGCCGGCGTCCACCCCAACGACGTCACATCGCTCGAGGACCTCGCCAAGCTGCCCTTCACGACCAAGGCCGAGCTGCGCGAGAACTACCCGTTCAAGATGTTCGCGGTCCCGCGCGAACAGGTCGTGCGCGTGCACGCCTCGTCCGGTACGACCGGGCGACCGACCGTCGTCGGCTACACCCGCGACGACCTCGACATGTGGGCGACCGTGATGGCGCGCAGCATCCGCGCCGCCGGCGGCCGCGCGGGCCACATCCTCCACAACGCGTACGGCTACGGGCTCTTCACCGGCGGGCTCGGTGCCCATGGCGGCGCGGAGAAGCTCGGCTGCACCGTCGTCCCCGTCTCGGGCGGGATGACCGAGCGCCAGGTCCAGCTGATCCGCGACTTCGAGCCCGACATCATCATGGTCACCCCGTCCTACATGCTCTCGGTCATCGAC
Organism: Marmoricola sp.; assembly: GCA_036384455.1. Lineage (GTDB taxonomy): Bacteria > Actinomycetota > Actinomycetes > Propionibacteriales > Nocardioidaceae > Marmoricola. The sequence continues at coordinate 1,586 of DASVMH010000350.1, forward strand.
GAGATGGAGCGGCAGGGCATCGACCCGCGCAGCACCTCGCTCAAGGTCGGCATCTTCGGCGCCGAGCCGTGGACCAACGACATGCGCCTCGAGATGGAGCAGCGCCTCGACATGCACGCCGTCGACATCTACGGGCTCTCCGAGGTGATCGGGCCGGGTGTGGCCAGCGAGTGCGTCGAGACCAAGGACGGTCTGCATGTCTGGGAGGACCACTTCTTCCCCGAGATCGTCGACCCGATCACACTCGAGCCGGTCGCGGACGGGGAGAAGGGTGAGCTCGTCTTCACCTCGCTGACCAAGCAGGCGATGCCGATCATCCGCTACCGCACCCGTGACCTGACCCGGCTGCTGCCCGGCACCGCGCGGTCGATGCGCCGGATCGAGAAGATCACCGGGCGTACCGACGACATGATCATCCTGCGGGGGGTCAACCTGTTCCCGACGCAGATCGAGGAGCTGATCCTGCACACGCCGGAGCTCTCCCCGCACTTCCAGTGCGTGCTCTCGCGTACGGGCAACCTCGACGAGCTCACCGTCCTGGTCGAGCACCGCGACGGCGTCGCCACCGCGACCGCCGCCGAGGCCGGCCCCGCCCTCAAGCGCCTCGTCAAGAACAAGATCGGCGTCACCGTCGCCGTCGACGTCGTGGCTCCCGACACCATCGAGCGCTCCGTCGGCAAGATGAAGCGGATCGTCGACAACCGGCCGAAGCGCTGAGCCACCCCCGCCGCGTCGGCGGACGGCCCGCAGAGCCGGAGCCGGGGCCTTCCGGGGCGGCCGTGGATGGGCCTGGCCTCCGTGAGCGAGGAACGAGCGAACGGGTGGTTGGCCGCCCCGGAGTGTTCCGGCGCAGGCCCGGAGGGACGTTCGCCGCCCTATCGCACCCGGATCCCGTCGAGGAGAAGGGTGCAGACCTGGTCGGCGAGGTCGTTGGGGGCCCGAAACTGGGGGGAGGAGCCTCGGTCGGGGCGGTACCACTCGCGTACGGAGTTGATCATCCCGAAGACCAGGCGCGCGGTCGTCCGAGCATCGACGTCGTTGCGGACCGCGCCCTCGTCGATCGCGTCCTGGACGACGTCGGCGACGAAGCGGTCGTACGTGCGTCGTTGCTCGAGCGCCCAGCGCTCGGTCTCGGTGTTGCCGTGGACGCCGAGCAGCAACGTGACGTACGGCAGCCGGTCGGTGAGGATCTCGACGTTGCGCCGGATCAGGTAGGTCAGCCGGTCGATCGCCGGCCCGGTCGTCGCGCCGGTTTCGGTGGTGCTGGCCATCAGTGGTTCGAGCGCCTTCTCCAGCCCGAGCCGCAGCAGCTGTTCCTTGCTCTCGATGTGGTGGTAGATCGAGGACTTGGAGAGACCCGAGGCGTGCGAGAGGTGCTGGAAGCTGGCGCCGTCATAACCGCGCTCGGTGAAGACCTGCACGGCCACGTCGAGCAGCCGCTCGAGGTTGTACGTCGGCCGCGCCTCCCCTGAGGGAAGCAAGCGCTCGGTGCTCATCGCCCCATGCTCGCATGCATCTCAGGCCTCCTGCGGCCAGGTCTTCGCGACCAGGGTGAGCACGTCGTAGGTCGCCACGGGCTCGTCGGCCGCATTGGTGACCACCGCGTCCCAGCGGACCTCGCCGTAGTCGGCGGACGTACGGGGCGTGATCTGCTTGACGGTCAGGGTCACCCGGATCGTGTCGTCGGCCCTGACCGGGGTCAGGAAACGCAGGTTGTCGACGCCGAAGTTGGCCAGCACCGGGCCCGGGTTGGGCTCGACGAAGAGGCCCGCGGCGAGCGAGACGACGAGGTAGCCGTGCGCGACGATGCCGCCGAAGAGCGGGTTGGCGGCGGCCGCCGACGGGTCGGTGTGGGCATAGAACGTGTCGCCGGTGAACTCCGCGAAGTGGTCGATGTCGGCGCGCGTGACGGTGCGCGGCTCGGAGACGATGCTGTCGCCGATCGCCAACTCCGCAAGGCTCTTGCGGAACGGGTGGACATCGCCGACGGCGCGCTGCGAGCCGGTGGTCCACCGTCCGGTGATGGCCGTCATCATGTCGGGGGAGGCCTGGATCGCGCTGCGCTGCATGTGGTGCAGCACCCCGCGGATGCCGCCGAGCTCCTCGCCGGCGCCGGCGCGGCCGGGACCGCCGTGAACGAGGACGGGCAGCGGGCTGCCGTGGCCGGTGCTCTCGGCCGCATCGTCGCGATCGAGGACGAGGACGCGGCCGTGCCATGGCGCCAGGCCGAGGGTGATCTCGCGGGCGATCGCCGGGTCGTGCGTGACGACCGATGCCGCGAGGCTTCCGCGACCACGGGCGGCCAAGGCGATCGCCTCGGCGGTGGTGGCGTACGTCAGGACGGTGCTCACCGGCCCGAAGGGCTCGATGTCGTGCGGCTCGGTGGCGCCGGCATGGGCGCGCAGCAGTACGGGCGACAGGAACGCGCCGGCGTCATGCGAGGCGCCGACGACCTCGGCTCCGAAAGTGGCAGAGTCGGGGTTTCCATAGACGACGTCGGCGCTGTTGCGCAGCGCTTCGATCGACTTCCGCACCTCGTCACGCTGGGCGAGGCTTGCGAGTGCGCCCATGCGTACGCCCTCGGCGCGCGGATCGCCGACGGTGACCTTCGCCAGCCGGGCGCTGATCGCGTCGACGACCTCGTCGGCGATCGGCTCGGGGACGATGGCACGCCGGATCGCGGTGCACTTCTGCCCGGCCTTGACGGTCATCTCGGTGACGACGCCCTTGACGAAGAGCTCGAACTCCGGGTCCTCCGGCGTCACGTCGTGGCCCAGGATCGAACAGTTCAGCGAGTCGGCCTCGACGCCGAGACGGACGCCCCGCTGCAGCACGGCCGGGTGGTTGCGCAGGATCTCGGCGGTGTGGGCGGACCCGGTGAAGTCGACCGAGTCCTGCTCGCCCAGCTCGTCGAGCAGGGTGCCGGGGCTGCCGCTGATCAGCTGCAGCGAGCCCTCGGGGAGGATGCCGGACTCGATGATCCGGCGGACGACGGCCTCGGTGAGATAGCCGGTCTGGCTGGCCGGCTTGACGATGCTCGGCAGTCCGGCGAGGAAGGCCGGCGCGAGCTTCTCGAGCATGCCCCAGACCGGGAAGTTGAAGGCGTTGATCTGCACCGCGACGCCCGGTCGCGAGGTGTAGAGGTGCTGGCCGAGGAAGGTGCCGCCGCGGCCGAGCGTCTCGAGACCGCCGTCGAGCACGATGGTGTCGTTGGGGAGCTCGCGGGTGCCCTTGGAGGCGTACGAGAACACCGTGCCGATGCCGCCGTCGATGTCGACCATCGAGTCGCGCTGGGTCGCACCCGTACGTGCGGAGATCTCGTAGAACTCGTCCTTGAATCCGCCGAGGTGCTTGGCCATCGCCTTGAGCAGGCCGGCGCGCTCGTGGAAGGTCAGCGCGCGTACGGCCGGGCCGCCGACCTCGCGGGCGTAACGAACGGCGCCGGCGTAGTCGAGCCCGTGGCTGGAGACCCGGGCGACCTCCTCGCCGGTGCTCGCGTCGAGGACCGGCTCGCCCTCGTCGGCGGCGCGGAACCACCCTCCTGACACGTAGCTCTCCAGAAGTGCACTCACAGCTCGGATCCTTCCGATCGTTGGTCGAAAACCTTGGCGCAGGCCGTTGCGCGACCTCGGCGACGTGTGTCAGAGTAGTACAGAACGTTCGGTCAGTAAATACCGAAGATCCCTGGAGGACCCGATGACCGCAGCCCCCGACACGACCGGAGCCGACACGACTGTGCTCGAGGCGCAGTTCACCGCCACCGTCGCGCGCAAGGACCGCGTCGAGCCGCGCGACTGGATGCCCGAGGCCTATCGCAAGACGGTGATCCGCCAGGTCGCCCAGCACGCGCACTCGGAGATCATCGGGATGCAGCCGGAGGGCAACTGGATCGGCCGGGCGCCGTCGCTGCGGCGCAAGGCGATCCTGCTGGCCAAGGTGCAGGACGAGGCCGGCCACGGCCTCTACCTCTACTCCGCGACCGAGACCCTCGGCGTCTCCCGCCGTGAGCTGACCGAGATGCTGATCAGCGGCAAGCAGAAGTACTCCTCGATCTTCAACTACCCGACGCTGTCCTACACCGACGTCGGCACGATCGGCTGGCTGGTCGACGGCGCCGCGATCTGCAACCAGGTGCCGCTGTGTCGCACGTCCTTCGGCCCGTACGGCCGGGCGATGATCCGGGTCTGCAAGGAGGAGTCGTTCCACCAGCGCCAGGGCTTCGAACTGCTGATGACGATGATGCGCGGCACCGACGAGCAGCGCGCGATGGTGCAGGAGTCGGTGAACCGCTTCTGGTGGCCGGCGCTGATGATGTTCGGTCCGCCCGATACTGGAGACGCTGCCTCGCCCTCAGGACACACAGAGCAGTCGATGGCGTGGGGGATCAAGACACACACCAACGACGAGCTCCGCCAGAAGTTCGTCGACATGTCCGTGCCGCAGGCCGAGGCGCTCGGGGTCACCT
>DASVMH010000351.1:0-5534 GCA_036384455.1 Marmoricola sp.
AGCCACGGCCACGACCGTCTCAACCCCGCCAGACGTCGTCGACGAGCAGGCTGGCGTAGGAGCGGATCCCGGCGTGCATCGCGAACGCGGCTGTGGGCGTCCCCGTGTCCGGAACGTGTCCGGGGTGTCCGGGATCTCGTCCGGGATTGCCCTGACGCGACGCGATGGCGAGACATCTGTGCGGGCACGGACCTAGCTTGTGCCCGTCCCGTCCGCATAGAGAAGGCGCACGTCATGGTTCGATCCCCCCTCCGATCCCCCGGCGCTCGCGTCGCCGCGCTCGCACTCCTCGCTGCGGGCCTGGTCATCGGTCAGGCCACGGCCGGCGAAGCGAGTGGTACGCACGGCGCCGCGGCCACGGTCCAGGCGAAGAAGAAGGTATTGACCGGCGCCCCCAAGGTCGGCCGCTGCTACGACATCAGCCAGCAGCAGGCCAATGGCCGATCCACCAGCTCCGACACCGTCGCGTGCTCACACAAGCACCTGCTGCAGGTCTACGCGGTCTTCGCCGTCCCCGCCAAGACCCCGCTGAAGGGCAAGAAGATCTGGCGCTTCGTCGAGAGCCACTGCAATCCCGCCGCCGCGCAACTCCTCGGCAACGGCGGGAAGAAGTACGGCCGATCGGCCTACGAGCCCTCTTGGTCGTTCGTGCCGACCAAGGCCCAGCAGGCGAAGGGTGCCCACTGGGTCAGCTGCTTGCTCGGCATCGGCGGCGGGCTCCGCACCTACTGGGGGCCGCCCGGATCGCAGGACGGTGGCTGCTGCGCCGATGCTGGTGGCTTCGCCGGCGCGAGCCTGCTCGCGACCAAGGGCAAGGCCGGCAAGGTCACCGGGCACCTCCCGAAGAACCGCCGGTACTGCGTGGTGATCGTGGACAGCATCTTCGCTCCGACGACGTGCACCGACCCGGCTAGCTTCGACGGCGCGCGCAAATACCACCTCGTTGCCATCACGGTCCGCAAGGCACCGACGTCCAAGCGCTCGAAGATGACGAACAAGTTCTGCAACGCGAAACTCGGCAAACACAGCAAGCACGCGTGGAGCTGGAACGACTCGCTCACCAACCCGCACAAGTTCATCATGCGCTGCCTCAAGCCGGTCTGATCACGCACTGGTGCTGATGCCACGGCGCCGCCACCGATTCGGGGGAACGGTGGCGGCGCCGGAGTGCGCCCGGCCTCAACCCCGCCAGACGTCGTCGGCGGACAGGTCGGCGTAGGAGCGGATCCAGGCATGCATCGCGATCGCGGCTGCGGCCGACGCGTTGATCGAACGCGTCGAGCCGAACTGCGCGATCGAGAAGGTCCCGTCGCACGCCTCGCGTGCCTCCTCGGACAGACCGGGACCCTCCTGGCCGAAGAGGAAGCACACCCGGCGCGGCAGTTCGAGGGTCTCCAGGTGGGCCGAGCCGGGCAGGTTGTCGATGCCGAGCAGGCGTACGTCGCGTTCGTGGAGGTACGCGGCGAGGTCGGCGGGCGTCGGTTGGTGTCGCACGTGCTGGTAGCGGTCGGTCACCATCGCGCCGCGGCGGTTCCAGCGACGGTTCCCGACGATGTGCACCTCGGCGGCGAGGAACGCGTTGGCGGTGCGCACGATGGTGCCGATGTTGAAGTCGTGCTGCCAGTTCTCGATCGCCACGTGGAAATCGTGGCGGCGGGTGTCGAGGTCGGCGACGATCGCGCGCATCGACCAGTAGCGGTAGCGATCGACGACGTTGCGTCGGTCGCCGTTCTCGAGCAGTTCCGGGTCGTACTGCGACCCGTCCGGCCAGGGCCCCTGCCACGGTCCGACCCCGACCTCGGCCGGGCCGTACGGCATCGGGTCATAGGGCGCTCGCCGGCCACCCTCGTGCTCGATCGAGTCAGGTGCGTCCACGACCGAAAGCTACCTCCCAGGGGTTTCACAGTCTGGTCATGTCCGCGCAGATAGGGTCACCGGGTGAACGCGTTGCATCCCCTCCTCTTCGGCATGGACTGGATGGACCCCAAGTGGCTGTTCAACCAGTTCGGCACCGAGTTCTTCTGGGTGTGCCTGGCGATCGTGTTCGTCGAGTGCGGCCTGTTCTTCCCGTTCCTGCCGGGCGACACGCTGCTGTTCTCCGTCGGACTGTTCATCGCGTCCCACGGCGACTATCACCTGAACATCAACCTGGCTGTCGCGCTGGTGGGCTTCTGCGCGGCGGCCTTCGTCGGCAACGTGTGCGGCTTCGAGATCGGCCGCGCGATCGGTCCGCCGCTCTCGCACCGCGACGGCCGGATCCTGAAACGCAAGTATTTCGAGAACACCCACGCCTTCTTCGAGCGGCACGGCAACAAGGCGCTGGTGATCGGCCGGTTCGTCCCCTTCGTACGCACCTATGTCACCGTCGTCGCCGGCATCGGCCGGATGGAGCGACGCCGCTTCTACCTGTGGAGTGCCGTGGGCGCGGTGCTGTGGGTGCTCGTGGTGACGTTGCTCGGCTACTTCCTCGGCAAGCGCTTCCCCAGCCTCGGCGAGAACATCGACAAGATCGTGATCGTGCTGGCGCTGGTCACGGTCGTCCCGATCGCCTGGGAATGGTGGCGGCACCGTCGGCACGCGACGGCTGCCGCGGCGGATGCCGAGAAGCTCATGTAACCAGGGTGCTAGTGCGCCCCAGGGCCGTTCCCGCCCTTGTACACAAGCAATAACCCCGCGTTACATGCCGTTCCGGGCCGCATCCAAGTCGGCCTTGGTGAGGACGGGGCGGACGTCGAGAGTTACATCGGCGAGGGGGTTCTCGCCCGCCGGGCTGCGATCGATCGCGCAGATGACGACCTCGACGATCGCGCCGGCGTCACGGAGGGCTCGGGTGGCGTCACGGACCGCGCCACCGGTGGTGATGACGTCCTCGACCAGGGTGATCCGGCGCCCGGCGACGTCGGGACCCTCGGCGAGCTTGCAGGTGCCGTACTCCTTGGCCTTCTTCCGGACGAACAGCGCCGGCAACCCGGTCTTCGCACTCACCATCGTGGCGATCGGGACGCCGCCGAGCTCAAGGCCGCCGAGCAACTCGGTGCCCTCGGGGATGAGCGGCACCATCCGGGCAGCCACTCGCTCGAGCAGTGCCGGCTGGCTCTCGAAGAGGTACTTGTCGAAGTATTCGTGCGACACCTGGCCCGATCGGAGGGTGAACTCCCCCGTGAGCCGGCAGCAGGCGTCGACGTCGGCAGCAAGGGCGGCGAGCGCAGCATCGTTCATGGCCGGGAGGCTACCGCCGCCCTCACGGGAGCGGCTTGGTGGCACCCTCGTCGATCGTCTTGACGAGATGGCCGAAGGCGATCATCCGGTTGTCGGTGTGGAAGATCTCCGAGCAGGTGGTCAAGGTGATCAGCCGGTGGTACTTCCTCGGTGGCTGCACCCCGCCCGGTGTCGGGTTGGTCGGACGCGGATCGACGACCCACGTGGAGGTGAAGGGCACGATGAGATCGTTGGGGTTCGTGTCGAGGCGGTAGACGTACGTCTTGTCGTGGGTCAGCACGAGGATCTTGTCCCCGGGGCGAAGCTCGGGCATCTTCCGGAGCGGCTCACCGTGGGTGACCCGGTGCCCGGCGAGCGCGTAGTTGCCCCGCTGACCGGGGTCGGCGGAGTCCTTGAAGTGACCGAAGCCGCGTGCGAGCACTCCGAGGCTGACCCCGGCGTAGACCGGCACGACATAGTCCTTGCCGAACCTCGGGATCTTGATCAGCGCCTGGGCGTCCGTCAGCGTCGAACCCTGCTCGAAGAGCTGGACGTTCTTGTGCATGTCACGACGCGCGACGATGTTGGTGCCGAAGAATTCCCAGAGCAGCCACCCGACCAGCGCGAGGCCGGCCAGGATCATCCCGACCCCGATCCAGAAGCCGATCCGCCGTCGCCGTGAGCGCGGACTCGGTGGAGCAGCCGGCTCGGCGGTGGTCGTCATGACCCCATTGTCAGGCACGATGGGAGGGTGAGCAGGGCTTCCCGACGCTTGGACGGCGTCACCAGCACGATCTTCGCGGAGATGTCCGCCCTGGCCGTACGCACGGGTGCGGTCAACCTCGGGCAGGGCTTCCCCGACCACAGCGGGCCGGACACGGTGCTCGACGTCGCCGTCGAGGCCATCCGGGCGGGCCGCAACCAGTATCCGCCCGGCCATGGCGCGCCGGAGCTCGTCGACGCCGTACGCCGCCACCAGTCACGCCATTACGGCATCGACCTGCAGCGCGATCAGGTCGTGGTCACCACCGGTGCGACCGAGGCGATCGCCGGAGCGATCCTGGGTCTGGTCGACCCCGGCGACGAGGTCGTGGTGCTCGAGCCGTTCTACGACAGCTATCGCGCGATGATCCAGTTCGCCGGAGGAGTACGCCGACCGGTCACCCTGCGCGCACCGGACTTCCGTCTCGACACCACCGCGCTCGAGCAGGCGGTGACGCCACGGGCGAAGCTGATCTTGTTGAACACCCCGCACAATCCGACCGGCACCGTGCTCACCCGCGCCGAGTTGCAGGCGGTCGCCGACGTCGCGATCCGCAACGACCTGATCGTGGTCACCGACGAGGTCTACGAACACCTCACCTTCGACGATCACGAGCACATTCCACTCGCCACCCTCCCGGGCATGGGCGAACGCACCCTGACGATCTCCAGCTCCGGGAAGACCTTCTCCCTCACCGGCTGGAAGATCGGGTGGGCCACGGGCCCGGCCGACCTCGTCGCCGCCGTCGAGGGGGCGAAGAACTGGCTGTCGTTCGCGTCGGGCGCGCCCTTCCAGCCAGCGATCGCCCGCGCTCTCGACGACTGCGACGACTTCCACCGCCGCCTGCGAGCCACTCTGTCCGCCAACCGCGACCGGCTCTGCGACGCGCTCGCCGGGTGCGACCTGGACGTCCGGCACCCGGAGGGCACCTACTTCGTGCTCACCGACGTCAGCCGACACGGCGACCCCGACGGTCAGAGCTTCTGCCGACGTGTCGCCGAGGAGATCGGCGTCGTCGCGATCCCGGGACAGGTGTTCTACGACGACCTCGACGAGGGCCGGCATCTGGTCCGCTGGGCGTTCTGCAAGGACGCCGCCACCCTCGACGAAGCGATCCACCGACTGGGCCGACTGCGCGTAGGTTGAGCCCGGGAGGTCTCGCGATGGGAGTGGAGCAGGACGGGTTGTCTCGCCGCGTACGCGCGGGCTACGGCCTCGGATCGGTGGCGACCGGGACCTTCGGCACCGTGCCCGGACTGATGCTGCTGCCCTACCTCACCGACACCCTCGACATCGCCGCAGTCCTGGCCGCGGTGATCGTCTTCGCCCCCAAGGCGTGGGACGTGGTGCTCAACCCGATCGCGGGTCGGATCAGCGACCGCAGCACCGACGCGCGCGGGCCGCGGCGGCCCTTCCTGCTCCGTGGCGGGCTCCCGCTCGCGGTGTTCTTCGTGCTCATGTTCGCGAGCCCCGATCTCGGCTCCCGGGTCTTCGACGGCGCGTGGGTGCTTGTGACGTTCGTGGCCTGCGCGACGGCGTACGCGTTCTTCCAGGTGCCCTACGTCGCGATGCC
>DASVMH010000352.1:0-6462 GCA_036384455.1 Marmoricola sp.
GTGCGGGATCATCCTGCTCGACCCCGAGACGATCCCCGACGGATACGACTTCGACCGGCTCAAGCGCGGGCTCGAACAGCGGGTGCGGGACATCCCGATGTTCCACCGCAAGCTCAAGCGGGTGCCGCTGCGCATCGACCATCCGCTGTGGGTCGACGACCCAGACTTCGACATCGATCGGCACGTACACCGGCTCGCCGTCCCCGCGCCCGGTGGCGCTGCAGAGCTCACCGAACTCGCCGGGCACCTCGCCGGCATCGGCCTCGACCGGTCCCGGCCGCTGTGGGAGATGTGGGTCATCGAGGGGCTGGCCAGCGGTCAGATCGCGGTCTTCATGAAGATGCATCACGCGAGCGTCGACGGCGTCAACGGCGCGAACATGATCTCCCACCTGTGCAGCCTCGAGCCGGACGCGCCGTTGCTCGACCTCGCCCCCCGGGGCGAACTGGCGGCGGCACCGAGCGATGCGGAGCTCTTCGCGCGGGGGTTGCTCAACAACCTCGGCAAGCCGTTGCACTTCGCGAAGCTGCTGGCGCCCACGACCGATCTGCTCACCAAGACCGTCGGACGTGCACGGGAGGGTACGGCGATGGCCGCACCGCTGACGGCACCACGCACGTCCTTCAACGGCACCATCACCGGCCATCGTGCGGTGTCGTACGTCGACATGAGCCTCGAGCGCATCAAGGAGATCCGGCACGCCGTCGAGGGCGCCACCGTCAACGACGTCGTGCTCACCATCAGCGGGGGAGCCCTTCGGCGCTACCTCGACGAGCGCGGCGAGTTGCCGGCGACGTCACTCCTCGCGAGCGTCCCGGTGTCGGTGCACGAGACGACGTCGCGCCGTGGTGGAGCCAACAAGGTGTCGTCCCTGTTCGCCAAGCTGGGCACCGACATCGAGGACCCGGTCGAACGGTTGCACTCCTTGGCGCTCAACAACGCGCGCGCCAAGGAGCACCACAAGGCCATCCCCGCGGACACGCTGCAGGACTGGGCCGAGTTCGCGGCCCCGCGTACGTTCGGGCTGGCGGTCCGGATGGTCTCCGACCTCGGCCTGGCCGAACGTGGCCCGGTGATCCACAACCTGGTGATCTCCAACGTGCCCGGACCTCCGCTGCCGCTGTATCTCATGGGCGCCCGCATCGACGGTCTCTATCCGCTCGGCCCGATCTTCCACGGCGCCGGCCTCAACATCACGGTGATGAGCAACAACGGCAAGATGTGCGTCGGCATCATCGGCTGCCGCGAATCGATCCCGCGGGTCTGGGACCTCGCCGAGGACTTCCCCAAGGAACTCGACGCCCTGTACGCCGCGACCGTGGGCGGCTGAACCCACCGGTTCGGCAGGCAGCGCGGTTTCGCCGCACCGGGTTTGTGGGTGGTTCGAATCGCTCGCGGCTGACGGGCGGTCGTGGGTTGCGGTCCTTGGCAGCGACGAGGGAGGTGAGCGCGCAGTTGCGGCGAGCTGTCGGGTTTGCGGTGGATTGAGGGGCGCCGCTGCGCGCTCGCTCATCTATCTCGTTGATCACTGCCGAATACGGGTACTGATCAACGAAACAGATCGCGTTACGCGCCAACACCCCCAAAAGCCCAGAGTCGTGTAGATCCCGTTCACCAGGTGGATGGGATCTACACGACTCGGCGATATCCCACCCGGCGGACAGGACAACCCACCACAAACCCGACCGCCGACCCGAGCCGCCCGTCCACCTCCGTCGTCGCTGCCAACGACCGCCACCACCCACGACCCGTCAGCCGCGAGCAACGGCCAAGCCGCGCGACGCCGTGCGCGACGCCGTGCGCCGGCCATTGCCCGAACCGGTGGATTCAGCCGGATCAGCGTCAGGCGCTGTCGCGGACCCGGGCGTTCGTCGTGTTGACGGCCTGAAGGAACGCGGGCAGGAACTCCTCGGCGTTCATGACACAGCCCGAGTGGCCGCAGTCGGCCTCGTGGGCGGTGGCGCCGGGGATGTGCGCGGCGATGGAGCGCTGGCGCTCCGGGGGGATGACACGGTCCTTGGCGGTGACGACCACGGCGGTCGGGACGTCGATCTGCGCGAGCCACGGCGTCGAGTGATGCCGGCCCAGGGCGGCCACGGCCGCGGCGACGGCCCACGGGGAGGTGCTGCGTAGTTCGGCGAGCGCCCATTGGCCGGTGTCCGTCGGCCCGACCTCGAACGCCTCGGCGGCCAGCCGGGCCGTGGTCCGGACCGTCTTGGAGCGCGACAGCGTGCGCAGTCCGCCCATGCTCCACTCCATGCCCTGGTGGAACACGCGTTCACTGCCCTTCGTACGGAAGTGATCCGTCGTGGCGCACAGCACCAGCCCTCCGATCCGATCGGCGTGCTGGCGCCATACGCGTTGGGCGACCACGCCTCCCATCGAGTAGCCCGCGACGATCGGCCGGTCCAGTTCGAGGGCGTCGATCACCGCGGCCACGTCATCGGCGCAGTCGCGCAACGAGAAATACTCCGACGTGATGCCGCGACCGTGCCAGCGCTGGTCGAAGGTGACCACGCGATAGCGCTCGCTGAGGGCTTCGATGACCGGGAACCAGGTGAGCAGCCCGGTGCAGCCGACTGCGTGCAGCAAGATCACGGCCGGTGCGTCGTCGGTGGGTCCGGGGACGTCCGTGAGCCAGGTGCGCCCGTCGGGAAGGTCGAGCCAGCGACCCCCCGGGATGTCGACCTGAGGCACCTGTGCAAGGTCCTGGACGAAGTCGATGAGCTGATCGCGGGGCCCCGGCATTGGGCTAGACTAGAACACGTTCCAGATTTGAGGAGGAAACGTGGCCGACATCAGTGCCGACCTTCGGGCCGACATCCGGGGTGTGGTCGGCGACGTCCTCGACAGGGGTCCCGAGGCGGCCCGCGGCACGTGGGCCGCATGCGTGGACGCCGGGGTCACCGCATTGGCCGCGCCGCAGGAGTACGACGGGGAGGGGCTGGGCATCGCCGGGCTCGATGTCGTCGTCCGCGAGGTGGCCAAACGTGCGGTGGACCTCCCGGTCTGGGAGACGCTCGGCTGCGGTCTGCAGGCGCTGGCGACCGTCGGTCCCACTGAGCGGAAGGCCGATCTGATCCCGCGCATCGTCGCCGGCGAGCTGCTGATCAGCCCCGCACTCGACGAGCCCGGCAACGCGTTTCCGGCCGTGCCGACGACCCGTCTCGAGGACGGTCACGTGACCGGAGCGAAGTCGCGGGTGTGGGTCTCGACGGGCTCGACCGCGGCGACCCTCCTCCTGGTCACGACAGACGTCGGCGTGGTGCTCATCGACCCCGATGCCGACGGCATCACGCGGGTCGACACGCCCTCGTCGTCGGGGCTCCCGCAGGCCTCCTACCGCTTCGACAGCACTCCGGTGGCGTACGAGCTGGCGGGGGCCGACGCGGTCGGCACCGTCAACACGCTCGCCCGCGCCGGCCTCGTCCAGCAGGCAGCGGGTCTGCTCGACGGAGCGCTGCAGCTCACCGCGGAGTACATCCGTGGCCGCGAGCAGTTCGGCCGCCGGCTCGCCGAGTTCCAGGCGGTTGCCCAACAGATCGCTGATGTCTTCGTCGCCGCCCGGATGATCGACCTGGCCGCCGACGAGGTCACCCGCCGCCTCGCCACGGGTCAGCCGGCGGACGACGACCTCGCCATCGCCGCCTATGCCGTGTGCGACCGGTTGCTGCCGGCGCTGCAGACGTGCCACCACCTCCATGGCGGCATGGGCGTGGACGAGACCTATCCGTTGCACCGCTATTTCGCGCGCGCACACGACGTCGTACGGCTGCTCGGCGGGCCTGCTGCCACGCGGGGTGCGGTGGCCGTGGAGCAGCCGGGGGAGAAGAACCTCGAGCTCACGGACTCCCAGCGTGACTTCAAGGCCCGCGCCCGGGCGTACTTCGCCGGCCTGGTCAGCCGCGATGATCGGATCGAGATGTACTCCGACCGGCACGGCGAGGCGTACCACCGCACCATCAAGCAGATGGGCGCGGATGGCTGGATGGGCGTCGGCTGGCCGAAGGAGTACGGCGGCCACGGGCTCGGCGGGGTCGAGCAACAGATCTTCGCCAATGAGGCGTCCTACGGCGACGTCCACCTGCCCAGCGTCACGCTGCAGACCGTCGGGCCGACGCTGCAGGCCTTCGGCACCGAGAAGCAGAAGGAGATGTTCCTGGGGCGGATCCTCGCCGGAGACGTGCACTTCGCGATCGGCTACTCCGAGGCCGACGCCGGCACCGACCTCGCATCGTTGCGCTGTGCTGCCAAGAAGGACCCCGCTACCGGGGACTGGATCGTCAACGGCCAGAAGCTATGGACCACCGGTGGTCACGCCGCCGACTACATCTGGCTGGCCGTTCGCACCGACCCCGATGCCCCCAAGCACAAAGGCATCTCGGTGCTGATCGTGGACACCCGCGACCCCGGCTACAGCTGGACGCCGATCATCACCTCGGACGGGTCCCACCACGTCAACGCGACCTATTTCAACGACGTTCGCGTGCCCGCAGACATGCTCGTCGGCACCGAGAACGAGGGCTGGAAGCTGATCACCACCCAGCTCAACCACGAGCGGGTCATGCTCGGCCCGGCCGGCCGGTTGGAGGGTCTGCGCGACATGGTCGTCTCCTGGGCGCAGCACCGGTCCACCGCCCAGGGGCACCCGGTGTTGGACGACCCGGACGTCCGCGCCACCCTGGCCGAGGTGACGACCGCGTTCAGGCTCAACGAACTCCTCAACTGGAGTGTGGCGAGCGGCGTACGGAGCGGCGTCGAGGCGGTGGCGGACGCGAGTGCCTCCAAGGTCTTCGCCTCCGACGAGGTGCAACGCCATGGTCTCGCGCTCCTCGACGTGGTCACCGCCCACGGCGACCCGGCCGATCCCGAGACCGCCTATCTGATCGACTACCTCGACCGCACGTCGAAGCGGAACCTCGTGCTCACCTTCGGTGGCGGTGTCAACGAGGTGCAACGGGAGCTGATCGCGATGTTCGGTCTGGGGCTGCCGAAGGTTCCCCGATGAACGCCGCCGCGGCCGACACGCACGAGCGGATCCTCGCCGAGGCCGAGCGGATCCGTGGACTCGGAGAGGCGGTGAGCCGTCTCGCCCGGGACCCGATCAACCGCCCGCACCTCAACGACTGGCTCGAGGCGATGGGCAACACCAACCCGCGCTTCGCCGCGAGCACCGGCACCGGCGAGGTACCGCCGTCGATGACGCAGGCCTGGACGATGTACGGCCTGGTCGCGCCACGGGACCCGAACGACCCTCTGCACGCGATGATGGAGGTGCTCACCGCCGAGGGCTACACCGGTGTGCTGGGCACCAACTGCGAGCAGACCTACGACCGCTATCTCCGCATCGGCGAGCAGCTCCGGGTGACCGTCCGCCTCGACGGTGTGGTGGGCCCGAAGACGACCGGGATGGGCGAGGGCTACTTCGTCACCTCGATCAGCACCTGGTACGTCGAACACTCGGAAGGTCCGCTGGCCGGCACCTCCGAGAAGGTCGGCGAGATGCTGTTCCGGGTGCTGAAGTTCAGGCCGAAGTCAAAGGCCGACCAGCCAGGGAAGTTCGTCCTATATCCCACGCGCAACCGCGACAACGACTTCTTCTGGGAGGGCACGGCCGCCGGCGAGCTGCGCATCCAGAAATGCGGCAACTGCGGTGCCCTGCGGCATCCGCCGGGGCCGACCTGCCCGCAGTGCCTGACCTTCGATCGGGAGTACGTCGTGTCCGCGGGCACTGGCACCGTCTTCTCGTACGTCGTCCATCACCACCCGCCGATCCCGGGCCATCAGCTGCCGATCCGGCTCGCGCTGGTCGACCTCGATGAGGGCGTACGCATGGTCGCGACCGCCGATGCCGACGTCGAGATCGGTGACCGGGTGCAGGTCGCGTTCCGCAGGATCGACGACGACCTGTCCCTGCCGTACTGGACGAAGGAGCAGGCATGAGTACGCCGACCGTGGGCCAGGTGCTGCCCGAGTGGAGCCTGCCGCTGACGCCGACGCTCATCGTCAGCACCGCGATCTCGACGCGCGACTTCCAGGACGTCCACCACGACCGCGACCTCGCGCAGGGTGCGGGCTCGAAGGACATCTTCATGAACATCCTCACCAGCAATGCCCTGGTGGAGCGGTATGTCACCGAGCAGCTCGGCAACGATGTCGACCTGCTCGGGATTGCGATCCGGCTCGGTGCCCCGGCGTATCCGGGCGACACGTTGACCTTCTCCGGTGCCATCGAAGAGGTGGACGGTGACGTCGTGGTCGTCGCCGTGCGTGGGGCAGTCTCGCTCGGCGACCATGTAACGGGGACCGTGCGGGTGCGTGTCAAGGACGCGGCATGAGCGGGCTGAGTGGGGCTGCCGCGATCGCGGGCATCGGTGCGACGGAGTTCTCGAAGGAGTCCGGCCGCTCGGAACTGCAGCTCTCGGCGGAGGCGACGAAGGCGGCGCTCGCCGATTGCGGGAT
>DASVMH010000353.1:0-15817 GCA_036384455.1 Marmoricola sp.
TGATGCCCCGACAGGGCGTGAGCGCACGTCAGGCCGAGACGGTCGCCCGACTGGTCGAGGCGGCGGAGGCCGAGTTGCGTGACCGCGGCGGCGAGGGTGTCAGCGTCCGTTCCGTCGCGCGGCGTGCGGGTGTCTCCTCAGGCACGGCGTATACGTACTTCGCGTCGAAGGGGCATCTCTTCGCCGAGCTGTTCCAGCGCCATCTCGGCGGCCTCGGGGGCGATGTCGACCAGCTCGACAGCGACGATCCGGTGGTCCGGGTGCAGGCGGTCACCGACAAGGTGACGGGCCTGCTCATCGAATTCCCGGCTCTGGCCGACGTCGTCACGCCGGCGCTGCTGGGTGCCGACCCCGATGTGGCGCGCGTACGCCTGCTCATCGGCGCCGACATCATGGAGCGCTTCGAGCGTGCTGTGGGGCCGGGCGCCGATCCGATCCTCGTCGAAGCGCTCACCCAGTGTTTCCTCGGCGGGCTGCTCAGCGCGGGCATGGGCCTGACCACCTACGCCCAGCTGGCCTCGCGGATGCGCCAGATGGTGGCCACCATCATGCGCGGCAACGTCTGAAACCCCTCGTCCATCACGACCCTCACAAGGCGGAACACATGCGCAACGGCCTGGTCCTGTTCACCTCCGACCGGGGGATCACTCCGGCTGCGGCCGCGAAGGCCGCCGAGGAGCGTGGCTTCGACACGTTCTACGTGCCCGAGCACACTCACATCCCGGTCAAGCGGGAGGCGCTGCACCCGACGGGCGGCGAGGAGCTTCCCGACGACCGTTACACCCGGACCCTCGATCCGTGGGTGTCGCTGGCCACCGCCGCTGCCGTTACATCACGGATCCGGCTGTCGACGGCCGTGTGCCTTCCGGTCGAGTCGGACCCGATCACGCTGGCCAAGACCATCGCCACGCTCGACCACCTCTCCGGTGGGCGGGTCAGCATCGGCGCCGGCTTCGGCTGGAACACCGATGAGCTCACCGACCATCACGTCCCCGCGGGCAAGCGACGCACCGTCCTCAAGGAGTACGTCGAGGCGATGCGCGCGCTGTGGACCCAGGAGGAGGCGGCGTACGAGGGGGAGTTCGTGAAGTTCGGCGCCTCCTGGGCGTACCCCAAGCCGGTGCAGGCGCACGTCCCGCTCATCATCGGCGCCGGCGGCGGGCCGAAGACCTTCGCCTGGATCGCCGCGCATGCCGACGGCTGGATGACCACGCCGATCGAGACCGGCATCGCCGACAAGGCGGCCGCGCTGCGGCAGGCGTGGGCCGACGCGGGGCGCGACGGCGAGCCCGCGATCCACGTGCTCGTCGCCAAGCGACCGACGGCCGAGGACTTCGCGGAATGGGCGCAGGCGGGTGTCGCCGAGCTCATCTGGGGTGTTCCGGACGCCGCCGAGGACGTCGTGATCGCCTCGATGGACAAGCTCGCCGGCAAGCTCGGGATCGGAGGCTGAGATGAGCGAGGACGAGAAGTCGACCAGTGACGTGCGGGCACGTGGCCTGGAGAAGATGACCGAGGTCTACGGCTGGGAGTTCCAGGACGGTCCCGGCGACTTCTTCGGCTACACCGCCGACCACCTCTTCGCCGATATCTGGAACCGCCCCGGTCTCTCCAACCGCGACCGCCGGCTGGTGCTGATCGGTCTGCTCGCCGCGACCGGTCCTGATGTCCTCGAGATCCAGGTGCCCGCGTCCTACAAGGCCGGTGAACTCGATGAGCAGGCGCTGCGCGAGATCGTCATCTTCCTTGCCCACTACGCCGGATGGCCGGTCGCCGCCCGCCTCAACAACGTCGTCGAGGACACCATCCGGAAGGGCCGCGGATGACGCGGGTCGCGGTCACCGGTGCTGCGGGATTCCTCGGCGTCAACGTCGTCCGGGAGTTCGTGACGGAGGGCTACGAGGTGCGGGCACTGGACCGGGTGGTCCCTCCCGGCGCGGCGGACCTCGTCGGTGCACCTGACGGTGTCGTCACCTGGCAGACGGCAGACGTCCTCGACGAGACCGCGATGACCGCCGCTCTCGAGGGGGTCGACCTGGTCGTCCATCTCGTCGCGGTGGTGACCCTCAAGCAGGAGGACCCGCTCGCCTGGCGGGTCAACGTCGACGGGGTCGGCAACGTGGCCCGGGCGGCACTGGCCGCAGGCGTACGCCGGATGGTCGACTGCAGTTCCCTGGCCGCGTTCGACTACGAACGCGGTGCCCACATCGACGAGACCGCGCCGCGAGCGATGAATCCCGCGTTGCCGGTCTACCACCGCTCGAAGTATGCCGGTGAGGTCGAACTGCACCGCGTCGTCGAGGACGGCCTCGACGGCCTGGTGTGCAACCCGACCGGCGTCTTCGGGCCGGTCGACCACCCGGACCGACTGTCCCGGATGAACCAGGCGATGCTCGACGCCGCCCGCGGCCGGATGCCGGTCAGCACGACCGGGGACTTCGACATGGTCGACGTACGCGACGTCGCGCGTGGGTTGCGGCTCGCGGCGGAGAAGGGGCGTACCGGCGAGAACTACTTCCTCGGCGGCCACCGGTTCGGCCTGGCGGCTGCGCAGCGGCTCGCCGCCCGCGAGGTCGGAGGGCGCGGACCGGTCCTGTTGATCCCGTCACGGGTGCTCGGCGCGATCGCGCCCCTCCTCGACCCGGTCACCAGTCGCCTCGGCTCGGAGGCGTTCAGCCCGGCCGGACTGGAGAACATCGTCGCGAGTCCGGTCGTCGACCACGGGAAGGCGGCTCGTGAGTTGGGCTACGAGCCGCGGCGGACCGAGGAGAGTGTGGCCGACCTGGTGGCGTTCTTCCGGGACCGCGGGTTGTTGGCCTGACGGCCGGGTGATGCCCGGTTCGCCGGTACTGGCCGGTTAGGCTGTGCTGCGTCACGAGCCGAATCGCCGACGAAAGAGATGGATCGCGTGAGCCTTGTCGCGTCGATGACCGCCGCGGTGCGCAACAGGTTGATCGCCCGCGCCGGCGGTGTCGATCTGACCAAGCTCGACCGCATCCCCGACCGGCTGGCCTGGCCGCTGCTGCGCGACGGCGTCGACCCCGGTCCGCGGCTGGCGAAGGCACGCGACAAGGACCCACTGCAGAAGCTGACGTCCTTCATGGGGCTGGAGATCTGGCTCGCAACGGGATATGACGCGGCACGTGAGGTCCTGGGCAACGTGTCCTTCTCCAGCGACATCCGTCACCTCATGGGCGAGAGCGGCGACGTCGAGAAGGGGGACATCGGGGGGCTCGGTTTCACCGACCCACCGGAGCACACGCGGCTGCGCAAGCTGCTCACGCCCGAATTCACGATGCGCCGCCTCGAGCGGCTCAAGCCGGGGATCGAGGCGATCATCGAGCATCAGCTCGACGAGACCGCTGAAGCGCTCGCCTCCGGTGGCGTCGCCGACCTGGTGCAGACCTTCGCGTTCCCCGTGCCCTTCCGCGTCATCTGCGACCTGCTGGGGCTCCCGGACGCCGAGAGGGAGAAGTTCCGCCAGCTCGGCAGTGCCCGCTTCGACGTCTCCCAAGGCGGCATGGGGGCGGTCGACGCGATCGGCGGCTCGCGGGAGTTCCTGTTGGCCGAGGCTGCCCGCCAACGCCACGACCCGGGCCCGGGCCTGATCGGCGAGATCATCCGTGAGCACGGTGACGAGATCAACGACTTCGACCTCGGCGGCCTCGCCGACGGTGCGTTCAACGGCGGCATGGAGACCAGCGCGTCGATGCTCGCCATCGGTGCCCTGGTCCTGATGCAGAAGCCCGAGTTGTGGAAACGGGTCGCGACGGAGCCGGAGGCGATCGACCCGATCGTCGAGGAGCTGCTCCGGCATCTCGCGGTCGTCCAGGTCGCCTTCCCGCGGATCGTGAAGGAGGACACCGTCGTGGCCGGCCACAGGATCAAGAAGGGCGCGATCCTGCTGGCCCACCTCCCGTCCGCGAGCCGTGATCCGCAGGTCACCGACGGGGATTCGTTCTGCCCGTCGGCGAAGTCCTCGACCCATGTCGCCTTCGGGCACGGGCTGCACCGCTGTGTCGGGGCGGAGCTGGCCCGGATGGAGTTGCGCGCGGCGTACCCCGCCCTTGCGCGGCGCTTCCCCGACCTGCATCTCGCCGTCGACCCCGACGAGCTGGAGTTCCACGCCAAGTCGATCGTCTTCGGGATCGAGGCGCTGCCGGTCTCTCAGTAGATCGTGTGCCGTTGGACGACCGGTCGGTCGATGCCGGCGCCGATCTCCTCGAGTTCGGCGACCGTCTTGGCCGAGCCGTGCTCGGAGCCGGCCATGCGGGAGATGGTCTCCTCCATCAGGGTGCCGCCGAGGTCGTTGGCGCCGGCGCGCAGCATCGCGCGGGTGCCCTCCACGCCGAGCTTGACCCAGCTGGTCTGGATGTTCTTGATGCGCCCATGGAGCATGATCCGCGCCATGGCGTGCACGGCCAGGTTGTCGCGCAGCGTCGGGCCGGGTCGGGCGACGCCCGCGAGGTAGATGGGCGCGGATTGGTGCACGAACGGGAGGGGTACGAACTCGGTGAACCCTCCCGTCTCGTCCTGGATCCGCTTGAGCACGTTGAGGTGACCAACCCAATGGCGCGGGTTGTCGACGTGGCCGTACATCATCGTCGAGCTCGACCGGATGCCGACCCGGTGCGCCGTGGACACGATCTCGATCCAGGCGCTCGCCGGCAACTTGCCCTTCGTGAGCACCCAGCGGACCTCGTCGTCGAGGATCTCCGCGGCCGTGCCGGGGATCGTGTCGAGGCCGGACTCACGGGCCTTGATCAGGAAGTCCTCGTACGACAGGCCGGTGCGCGTCGAGCCGTTGACGATCTCCATCGGGCTGAACGCGTGCACGTGCATCTCGGGCACGCGCGCCTTGACCGCGGCAGCGATGTCGAAGTAGCCGGTGGCGGGCAGCTCCGGGTCGATGCCGCCCTGCATGCACACCTCGGTGGCCCCGAGGTTCCACGCCTCCTCAGCACGGTCGGCGATCTGATCGAGTGACAGCGAGTACGCGTCGGCGTCAGTGCGCCTCTGCGCGAAGGCACAGAACCGGCAGCCGACGTAGCAGACGTTGGAGAAGTTGATGTTGCGGTTGACGACGTACGTGACGTCGTCGCCGACCGCCTCCTTGCGCAGGTCGTCGGCCAGCCGGCACACCTGCTCCAGCAATTCGCCCTCAGCGGTCATCAGGGTCAGCGCGTGCTCGTCGGACAGGTTGCCCGGGTCCTTCTCCGCCGCCTTGAGGGCGACCACCCCTTCCGCGTCCCGCGACAGTCCGCGACGATCTGCTCGTTTTTCGGTGGGATCCGGGTGCTTTTCGTCGCGGACTATGTCCCTGAGCTCGTCCCAGTCGCCATAGACGGTGTCGAAGTCGGCGCGGCGATCGGCGGCACGACCGACGGTGTCGATGTCGGTGTGCAGGTCGACATGGCCGGTGCCGCTCTGCAGATGCGCGAAGCCGCCGTCGGGCTCCTGCCAGGGCAGTCCCGTCGCGCGGGCGCCGTCGCGCAGCAGCCCGTCGTCGTCGGCCAGCGCGTTGATGTGGCCGGCCAGACGCGGATCGATCCACTGCTCGCCGGCGAGGACGTAATGGGGGTGCGCGGTCAGCCGGGCACGCAGTTCGAAGCCCGCCTCCGCCGAGATCTCACGCAACCGCTCGAGCGACGGCCAGGGTCGCTCCGGGTTGACGTGGTCGGGCGTCAATGGTGAGACGCCGCCCCAGTCGTCGACCCCGGCGGCCAACAGGGCCGCACACTCCGCCGAACCCTCATGGCTGTCGACGAGGTTGGGGGGCGCCTGGATGCGCGCCTTCGGGCCCAGCACGACCCGCGTGACCGCGATCGCGGCGCGATACTCGTCGAGGTCGAGGTCATCGACGTGCCGCATCGCGGTGTCGGGCTTGGCGCGGAAGTTCTGCACGATGACTTCCTGCACGTGGGCGTACTGCTTGGCGACGTGGCGCAGCGCGAAGATCGTCTCGGCGCGCTCCTCCAGCGTCTCGCCGATGCCGACGAGCAGGCCGGTCGTGAACGGGATCGAGAGGCGGCCGGCATCCTCCAGCACCCGCAGGCGTACGGCGGGGTCCTTGTCCGGCGAGCCGTAGTGCGCCTCGCCCTTCGTCTCGAACAGCCGCGTCGACGTGGTCTCGAGCATCATCCCCATGGACGGGGCGACCGGGCGGAGCCGGTGCATCTCCTGCCACGACATCACGCCGGGGTTGAGGTGCGGCAGCAACCCGGTCTCCTCGAGCACCTGGATCGCCAGCGCGCGGACGTACGCCAGGGTGGAGTCGTAGCCCTGCTCGTCCAGCCACTGCTGCGCCTCCGGCCAGCGCGCCTCGGGGCGGTCGCCGAGGGTGAACAGCGCCTCCGCGCAGCCCATCGCCGCCCCCTGCCGGGCGATGTCGAGGACCTCGTCCGGGGTCAGGTAGGGAGCGCGTCCCTCCCGCGCAGCCTGACCGGGTGTCTCGACGAACGTGCAGTAGTGGCAGCGGTCGCGGCACAGCTTGGTGACCGGGATGAACACCTTGGGGGAGTACGTCACCACGCCCGGGCGACCCGCCTCGGCGAGCCCCGCGTCGCGTACGCGCGCGGCTGCGGCGCACAGCCGGTCGAGATCGTCGCCGCGTGCAGCCAGGAGGACCGTCGCCTCCGTCTCGTCGAGGGCCGCGCCACGCTCGACGCGGGCGAGGGCGCGACGTACCTGCTGCGGGGTCGGGCTCACCTCGACAGGCTATCCAGCCGGTGGGTACGCCCGCGGCAGGGGCATCCCGCGCCTGGCCATGACCTCGCGGGCGATGTCGGGCCGGTTGGTGATCAGTCCGTCGACCCCGAGATCGATGAGGTGTTCCATCACGCCCGGATCGTCGACGGTGTACGGGATCACCTGGAGTTCGGCTTCGTGTGCCTCGTCGACCATCGACGCGGTGATCAGGGTGTGACGGGGCGACAGGCCGGTGTAGCCGCGGTGACGTGCCGCGCGTACGACGTCGCCGTCGAAGTCGTCGATGTCGACCCCGGCCATCCATGGCGAGGCGCCCGGCAAGCCGATCTCCATGTAGTTCGTGTTGGTGAGCACGTTGAGCCCCAGCCGTGGTTCGCGGGCGTGCACGAGGTCGAGGCACGCCCAGTCGAAACTCTGCACCGAGGTGCGCTCGACCGCGTCGGCAGTCGCGATCGCTGCGGTCAGCAGTTCGGCGAAGAGCTCGCGGGGCGCCTCCTCGTCGGGGTGGAGCGGATCGAACTTCGTCTCGATGTTGAATCGCACCTCGTCGGCACGGCGTTGGCGCGCGAGGCCGAAGACGTCCGCGAGCAGCGGCAACCCTGTCGATTCGGCTGGCAGCCAGCTGAGGAACTCGCCGTCGGGCAGGATCCGGTCGTGACGGACGACCAGCTGCCGGTCGAGGCTGACGTGGACGTCGAGCTCAAGAGTGGTCACTCCGAGACCCAGGGCGTTGCCGAACGCACGCAGAGTGTTCTCCGCGGCGAGCCCGGCCCCGCCGCGGTGCGCCTGCAGGTCGAACATCGCAGCGCCCCGAGAGCTCAGCCCAGAAGCTCCTTGGCCTTCGCGACCAGCGCGACCGGGTCGTCGCCGACCGCGGTCACGTTGAGACTCGTGACGCCGGCCTCGCGCATCGCCTCGAAGCGCTCCTTGACGTAGGACTCGGGGCCGACGAAGTTGGCGGCCTCGAGCCACTCCTGCGGGATCAGCTTGGCGGCCTCGTCCTTCTTGCCGGAGAGATAGAGGTCCTGGATCTCCGCGGCCTCCTTCTCGTAGCCGTACGCGCAGGCGACGTCGTTGTAGAAGTTCTTGCCCTTGGCGCCCATGCCGCCGACGTACAGCGCGAAGAGCGGCCGGACGAAGTCGAGCATGGCCTTGGTCTCCGGGCCCTCTCCGATGGCGAGCATGCCGCCCGCGACGATGTTCATGGTGGCGCCGAGGGAGGCGTCGCGCTTGGCGTACCCCGCCGCGATCGAGTCGCCCCACACAGTGCCGAACTTCTCCGGCCAGAACAGGTGCGGGAGCCAACCGTCGGCGATCTCCGCGGTGAGTTCGACGTTCTTGGTGCCGAGTGCGGCGAGGTAGATCGGGACCGAGTCGCGCTCGGGGTGGTTGAGGATCTTCAGGGGCTTGCCGAGGCCGGTCGTGGCGCCGTGCTCCTTGTCGATGGGCAGATGGAAGATGCCGTCGGCGGTCAGCGGCTCGCGGCGCATGCCCGCGCGGATGATGCCGATGATCTCGCGGGTGCGGCCCAGAGGCTTCTCGTACGGCACACCGTGGAAGCCCTCGATGACCTGGGGGCCCGAGGCGCCGAGGCCGAGGATCGCGCGACCGCCAGAGACGTTGTCGAGACCGGCAGCGGTCTGCAGCAGTGCGCCGGGGGTGCGGGAGTAGATGTTGAGGATCGCCGAACCGATCTCGATGGTCTCGGTCTTGGCGGCGAGGTAGCCCATCAGGGTGGGGGAGTCGAAGCCGTACGCCTCGGCGACCCACACCGTGTCCAGGCCGGCCTTCTCCAGGGCGGTCACCTGGTCCGCGGCGGCGCGGGGGTTGCCGTCGTACATCAGCATCGTCGAGAGCTTCATCGAGGACTCCTGCTTTCCGTGGTCGGCCGAAGCCGGTGGTCGAGCTTGTCGAGACCCTACCGTGACAGCATTTCTGTCAACGTCTTGTCGTGGCAGTGAGACCGGTCACTTCGCTTCGGGGCGGGTGCTGGCAGGATCGGCTCGGACCTGCACAGACCTTCGAGGAGTGAGCATGACGCACCACAGGATCGCCGTCATCGGCGGCACCGGACCGCAGGGCAAGGGTCTGGGCTACCGATTCGCGAAGGCGGGCCACGACGTGATCATCGGGTCGCGTTCGGCCGACCGGGGCGAAGCGGGTGCGGCCGAGATCTCGGAGCGCGGCGTCCGCGGTCTGGTCTCGGGCGCCGACAACCCGACCGCTGTGGCGAGCGCCGATCTCGTGCTGCTCGCGGTGCCTTACGACGGCCACGACGAGCTCGTCGGCTCGCTCGCTGAAGAGTTGGCGGGGAAGATCATCATCAGCTGCGTCAACCCGCTCGGCTTCGACAAGCAGGGGCCGTACGGCCTCACCGTCGAGCGCTCGGCCGCGGAAGCAGCCGCTGCGCTCGTCCCGACGGCACGCGTCACGGGTGCCTTCCACCACGTCGCCGCGGCCTCGCTGTGGTCGGAGGAGAAGTTCCTCTCACACGAGGACGTGCTCGTCTGCGGCGACGATGCCGAGGCTGTCGAGACGGTCGTCGAGCTCGCCGCTGCGATCACGGGGCGCCCCGGGGTCAAGGCAGGCGCGTTGCGGTTGGCCCGTCAGCTCGAGCCGCTGACCGCGGTGCTGATCTCGATCAACAAGGCCTACAAGACCCGTTCCGGGATCGCCATCTCCGGCGTGCACTGAGCGGATCGTCAGAGTTCTGGGGTCTCGGCGCGATTTTCCGTCAGAGTTCTGGGGTCTCGGCGATCTAAGGGGCTGGGCCACCAGATCCGCGGGCCGATGTCGATGTTGAGGGCCGTCACGAGGACCGAGCGGACCACCATGGTGTCGAGGAGTACGCCCAGGGCGACCGCCACGCCGATCTCGGCGAAGCCGACCAGCGGCATCGTGCCGAGGACGGCGAAGGTCGCGGCGAGAACGACCCCGGCGGAGGTGATCACGCCGCCGGTCGCGCCGAGGGCGATCAGCGAGCCCTCACGGGTGCCGCGCGTCTGGGTCTCCTCGCGCACGCGCGTCATCAAGAAGATGTTGTAGTCGATCCCGAGCGCGACCAGGAACACGAAGACGAAGAGCGGGAAGCCGGCATCGGCGCCCTTGAACCCGAGCAGGTAGTGGAAGACCAGTGAACTGATCCCGAGCGCGGCGCCGTAGGAGAGCACCACCGTCGCGATCAGCAGCAGCGGCGAGAGGATCGCGCGCAGCAGCACCATCAAGATGATCAGCACGACGACCAGCACCAGCGGGATGATCACCCGGTTGTCGCGTGCGGAGGCATGCTCGATGTCGGCGTTGATCGCGGTGCCGCCACCCACCAGGGCATCCGCCCCCGGGATCGCATGGACCGCGTCACGGAGCCGCTCTACGGTGTCATAGGCGGCCTGCGAGGAGGGGTCCTTGGAGATCGGCGCCGAGATGAGGGCGGTGCCGCCCTTGACGATGGGCGTGGCCGGCGCGTCCAGGCCCTTCGTACGCGCGATGGCTGCGCTGACCTGGCCGGCCTTGTCGGCCTTGGCGACGACCATCACCGGGCTGGAGGTGTCGGCGAGGTCGTGGGCGAGCAGCACCTTGGTGCCCTTGATCGAGTCGAACTCCTTGGTGTAGCTGTCGGCCGTGGACAGCCCGTGCGCATCCAGTTTGACGATGCCCAGGCAGCACACCGCGAGGATCACGGCGGTGCCGACCCATACGGTGCGCGGGCGGACGGCGATGCGTTTGCCGATGCGCGCCCAGAAGCCGCTCGCCGTCGGCTCGTCGGTGCCGAAACGGGGCCGCACCGGCCAGAAGATCCACCGACCGAAGATCACCAGCAGAGCAGGGAGCAGGGTCAGCATCACCAGCAGCCCGATGCCGATGCCGATCGCGGCGACCGGACCGAGGCCGGCGGTGGAGTTCATCTCCGCGACGACCAGGCAGAGCATCCCCAGGACGACCGTCAGCGCGCTCGCCACGATGGCCGGCGCCGCGCGATGCAACGCGAAGGCCATCGCCTCGTGTCGGTCCTCGTGGCGGCGCAGCTCCTCGCGGTAGCGCGCGACGAGCAGCAGGGCGTAGTCGGTGCCGGCGCCGAAGACGAGCACCGTCAAGATGCCCTGACTCTGCCCGTTGACCGTCAGACCGGCATGCTTCGCGAGCAGGTAGATCACGCCTTGCGCGGTGAACAGCGCGGTGCCCGCGGAGATGATCGGCAACAGCAGCAGGCTGGGGCTGCGGTAGGTGATGAGCAGGATGATCACCACGGCCAGCACTGTGAAACCGAGCAGTTTCCCGTCGAGCCCGGAGAAGGCCTCGGCCGCGTCGGAGGCCTGACCGCCTGCCCCGGCGACGTGGAAGGTCACGCCCGGGATCTTCGCGATGTCACGGATCTGATCGGCTGCGTCGGGCAGTTTGTTCCAGCCGTCCTTGCCGAAGTTGAAGGTCACCGTCGCCTCGGCGACCTCGCCGTCCTTGGACTTCTGGATCAGCGCCGCCGGCGGGACCGGGGTGCCTTGGGGTGTTTGTGCGGCCCGGGCGCCCTTGAGGGCCTGCACCTTGCCGACGATCGTGGCGATCTGCGACAGGTCGGCCGGGGTCAGGCCGCTGGACCGGTCGAAGACGAGGGTGGTCGGGATGTCGTCCGGGCTCTGGAAGACCTTGAGCGCATCGATCGCCTTGGTCGACTCGGAGCTGCCGGGCAGCCACGACGAGGACTGGTTGTCCTGGACCTGGCTCAGCTTCGTCGCGAAGCCGCTGGTGAGGAGCAGCACGAGGATCCAGAGGGCGAGGACGAGCCACTTCGTACGAGGGCCGGTGAGCCGGCCGGCGATGCGCTGGTGCATGCTCCAACCCTTTCAGGTCGCGCCGACAGCCGCCATCAGGGAGATCCCTGAGGCCCGTCGCCAAATCGCGGTTCGCTCGTTGGAAGGGGTACGGAACCGGTCAGGAGGCCCGAAGATGTCGAAGGTGTTGTTCAGCAGGGCGCTCAACGACGCGCTGAAGATCGTGGCGTTCGCCTCGATGCTGTTCCTGCTCGTGGTGCTGCGCGTCCACTGATCCACCTGAGGTTCAACCGGCCAGTCCCTCGATGAGCTCGGCCCCCGGCAGCGAGGCGAGTGCGGCTCCCGGCACGAAGATCTTCGAGCCGCGGATGCCGCTCCCGATCACGGCGACCGGGATGTCGGCGACGCGGGTGTCGATGAGCAGCCGCCACTCGGCGGGCAGCCCGATCGGGGTGATCCCGCCGTACTCCATGCCGCTCTCGGCCACGGCACGCTCCATCGGCAGGAACGAGCACTTGCGCACGTCGAGCAGTCGCTTGACCACACCGTTGACGTCGGCACGGGTGTCCGCGCGCACCATGAGCGCCGCGACCCGCTCCTGACCATCGCGCCTCCCGGCGACCACGACGCAGTTGGCACCGGCTTCCAGCGGCAGGTCGTACGCCTGCGAACACGCCGCCGTGTCGGCCAACCCCGGATCGATCTCGACGACTCCGGCCGACGCCGCCTGATCCCACGCGGGCAGGGCGCGGACGACGGGGGCGCCGAGGAGGTCGGTGCGGTTGAGCACGGGCGCGGCGGTCAGCGTGCCGAGGGTGAGCGTCATGGCCCCGATTAGACCAGCGTCCAGTCGCGACGGACCCGGAAGCGCATCTCTGCGAGTTGCAGCTTGATCGGGAGCACGCGTGCCCACCGCGGGGTGAGCCGGGTGACCAGGCGCAGCAGGCGTACGGAACGGTCGAACCAGCGCTGGTCCTTCGTGGTCCAGGTGAAGCCCATGCCCGCACGGCACTCGGGCGGCAGCATCCCGATCGTGAAGAACCGGTTGACGCGGGCGTTGCCGATGCGCATCCAGAACGGGATGTTCTTCAGGTCGACGAGCTTCATCAGGTGCAGACGTACGCCCTCGTCGTAACGCACCTTTGACAGGCCCTCGCGCCAGTAGTCCTCGAACGCATCACGATCTGCGGGCCAGGCGTCACGGGGAACCTGCAGGGAGGTGCCGAGGCGGTGGCAGTACTCGTACAGTGCGTCGGCGGTGGCGTCGTCCATCGGGCCGAGGAACAACTCGCGGGCATCGCGGAAGCCGATATAGAGGCAGGCCGCGACCCACAGCTGCAGCTTGGGGTCGAAGGCGTTGTATTCGACCGGGCTGTCCTCACGCGAACGCACCGCGACGTGTGCCTTGTTGACCGCCTTGCGATAGATCTGCCGGTCGCGATCGGTGCCGAAGAGCGCCACCACGAGGTAGGTCAGCGTCGTACGCAATCGCTTCCACGGATGGATCATCACGTTGCCGCTGTCGACGGTGCTCTCCACCACGCCCCAGCCGACACCCGGGTTGCCCAACTGCATGATCACGTTGGCAGCGGCGCCGAGCATCCCGGCAGCGCCGGCCATCTCGGCGCCGATGTCGAACTCGCCGCGGCCCCTCCGCAGAGTCGGTGCCTGATCGCCCATCACGCGTAGAGCGCCTCGATCGCGTCTGCGTAGTTGGTGTGCACCACACGGCGCTTGAGCTTCAGGGTCGGGGTGAGCTCGGCGGACTCGGCGGTCCACTCGACGGGCAGCAGCTTCCACTTCTTGACCTGCTCGGGCCGCGAGAGCCGTTCGTTGGCGGCGTCGACCGCCTGCCCGACGATGCCGAGGACCGCGGGGTTCTCTGCGAGCGCGGCGAGCGAGGTGTCCTCGAGGCCGAGCTTGGTGCCGATGATCGGTGCGACGTCGGGGTCGAGGGTGAGGATCGCGACGACGTACGGCCTGCCCTCGCCGTACGCCAGGGCGTGACCCACGAGCGGGCTCTCCTTGAGGTAGTTCTCGATGTTCGACGGGGCGATGTTCTTGCCCTGCGAGGTGATGATCATCTCCTTCTTGCGATCCACCACCTTGAGGAAGCCGTCCTCGTCGAGCTCGCCGATGTCGCCGGTGTGCACCCAGCCGTCGGCGTCGAGCAGTTCGGCGGTCGCCTCGGGGTTGCCGTTGTAGCCGGGCGTCGTCACCGGTCCGCGGGTGAGGATCTCACCGTCGTCGGCGAGCTTGACCTCGATGCCGGGCTGCGCGCGGCCGACGGTGCCGAGCCGGAACGAGCCCGGCCCGCACGCGGTCACCGACCCCGTGGTCTCGGTCATGCCGTAGATGTCGTAGATGCACATGCCGAGACCGGCGAAGAACTTGGCGGTCTCCAACGGCATCGGTGCCGAAGCGCTGCCGGCCCACTCGACCCGGTCGAGGCCGAGCATGGCCTTCATCGGGGTCAGTACAGCGGCGTCCACGGCGTCGAAGCGTGCCTGCAGGTCGGGGGAGGTCGTGGAGCCGTACTGCTGCGACTCGACGTACTCCAATCCCGTTGCCATCGCCTGCGCGATGCCGGCCTTCTTCGCCTCGTCGGTCTCGGCGGCGAGCAGGCCGGAGATGCCGGTCTGGATCTTCTCCCACACGCGCGGGACGCCGAAGAACGCCGTCGGGTGCACCTCGCCGAGCGCCCCGACGAGCTGGGCCGGGTCGCCGATGAGGTGCAGATGGCCGCCGAGCATCTGCGGCAGGTAGATGCCGAGCACCCGCTCGGCGATGTGCGCGTAGGGGAGGTAGGACACCCCGACGGTGTCGGTGACCTTCGAGGTCTGCTGGGTGCTGGTCACCTCGAAGAGCACGTTGTGGTGGGTGATCACCACGCCCTTGGGGTTCCCGGTGGTGCCCGAGGTGTAGAGGATGGTCGCCGGGTCGTCGCGCCTGATCGCCCGCCAGCGGCGGTCGATCTCGGTGGCGTGCTGGTCGTAGGTCGCCTCGCCGCGCGCGACGAACTCGGTCCAGGTGAGCATGCCCTCGGCGGCAGCCTCGGGATCCATGACGACCACGACCGGGCTCGCCGCTGCCAGCGCCTCGCCCCAACGCGCGATGTGGTCGGCGTTCTCGAGGATCACCACCGACGGGGTCGCGTGGCCGGCGACGTACGCGACCTGGCTGGGCGCGAGGGTGTTGTAGATCGACATCGATGCCGCACCCGCGTGCATCGCACCGATGTCGGCGAGGACGTGCTCGAGCCGGTTGGTCGCCATGATCGCCACCCGGTCACCGGGTGCCACGCCGGCGTCGATGAATGCGGCCGCCAGCTTGAGACCCTGGTCGCGGGTCTGCTGCCACGACAGCGTGCGCCAGCCGGTCTCGACGCCGATCTTGTCGGAGAACGCCGGGGCGTCGCCGAGCCGCTCGGCGGTCTTCTCGAAGGCGGCCGCGACCGACTCCGGGATCTCCGCCTCGATGACGTCGCGCTCGGTGCTGACATCGGTCATGTCTGTCTCCTCAGTAGCTCTTGGGCAGGCCGAGCATCGACGTCCCGATGTGGGCGAGGACGAGCTGTTCGGCGACAGGGATGTTCTTGGCGATGCGGGCGTCACGGAAGATCCGCTCGATCGGGTACTCCTTGGAATACGCCATCCCGCCGAGGGTCTGGAAGGCCTGGTCGGCGGCCTCCCAGCCCACCTGCGCTCCGGTCAGTTTGGCGATGTTGGCCTCGTTGCCGCACGGACGACCCTGGTCGAAGAGCCACGCCGCCTTGTAGGTCATCAACCGGCCCAGCTCCGCCTTCGCCTTGATCTGCGCGAGCGGGAACTGGATGCCCTGGTTCGACCCGATCGGCCGGCCGAAGACCTCGCGCTCGCGGGCGTACTCACTGGCGATGCGCAGCGCGGCCTCGGCCGTGCCGACGCCGCCGGCGGCGGCCAGGATGCGCTCGGGATTGAGCACGTCCCACAGCACCGCGAAGCCGGCGTCGACCTCGCCGAGCACGTTGCTCGCGGGCACGCGTACGTCGTCGAAGAACACCTGGCTGGAGTAGAGGATGTTGCTGCCCATCTTCGGGATCGGCGTGTACGACAGGGTGCCCGCCGCCAGCGCCTCCTTGACGTCGATGAGGAACAACGTGAAGCCGGCGGTTCGGGGCAGGCCGTGCTCCTTCGTCTCCGCCGCCGGGATGGTGCGTGTGACCGCGACCATCCAGTCGGCGTTCTCGACGTTCGAGATCCAGACCTTCTGGCCCTTGATGAGGAAATCTTCCCCGTCCCTGCGGGCGGCGGTCGTGATCTCGATCGCGTTGCTGCCGGCGTCCGGTTCCGTGAGCGCGAAAC
>DASVMH010000354.1:0-4697 GCA_036384455.1 Marmoricola sp.
GGACGAATGCGGCAGCGATCACCAGGAGCAGCGCGAGATCGGGGACGACACCGTCGAGGGCGACATAACGCAGCACCGCGACCTGCAGCGCGACGGCCAGCACCACGACCAGGGCGAGGACAGCGGCACGGACGGCACTCATCGCGTCGTCTTCCCGTCCGCGCTGATCACCCTGTCACCGGTCGAGCCGGAGGGCACGACCACGCCGACGAGGTCGAGGGCGCTGAAGTCGGCGAACGGCTCGACGGTCGCATGCACCGCGAGGTTGCGCGGGTTGGCGCGGACGTCGGTGACCTTGCCGATCGGGACCCCGGCGACATACGGGACGCCGTCCTTGGAGCCCCAGGTCGACACGACGTCGCCCTTGGCGGGGGTCACCGAGCTGTCGAGAAGATCGAGTTGGAGTGAGCCGTGCCCGCGCAGTGAGTCCTCCCCGGTGACGCTGCCCATCTCCAGCGACGAGCCGAGCCGGGTGCCCACGACCGAGCCGCGGTCGACGATCAGGAGCACCGTCGCGGTGCTCCGGGTTGCCGACACGACCCGCCCCACCAGACCTGCGCCGCTGAGCACGGTCATATCGGCGCGGACTCCCGACGACGTGCCGGCGTCGATCGTGACCGTGCGCTGGAAGGACTGCGCCGAGCCGACGGCGATCACGCGGGCGGCCACGAGGGTGTATCCGGTGTCGGCAGCGGTGCCGGTCAGGGCCTTGAGTTCGGCGAGGCGGGATCTCTGCTGCGGGGCGAGTGCGTTCTCGCTGCGCAACTGGGAGTTCTCCGCGGTCAAGGTGGCCACCTGGTGACGCAGGCTGCGGTTGTCGGAGAAGGCGGAGCCGAGGTCGGAGAAGGGACGTGCGGCGGCTGCGGCGACGGACTCGGCCGGACCGACCACCGTGCCGACCGCGGAGCGCAGTGGCTCCAACGGCGAGGACGAGCCGGTCTTGGCGTCGAGTGTCATCACCGTCAGACACGCGAGGACGAGCAGCAGCACCAGCCGCGGTCGCCGACTCCCCCGCCGTTCGTCACCCTGCACCCGGACCCGCGGTCCGAGCGGGGTCTTCTGGCCACCCATGCCGAACCCCTCAGCCCGCGCGACGGGGCTCGGTGACCAGGACCTGCTGCAGCGCCTCGAACTCCTCCACACACTTGCCGGCACCCATGGCGACGGAGCTCAACGGGTCGTGCGCGATGTGCACCGGCATCCCGGTCTCGTCGCGCAACCGGGCGTCGAGGCCGCTGAGCAACGCGCCGCCTCCGGTGAGCACGATGCCACGATCCATGATGTCGCCGGCGAGCTCTGGCGGAGTGTTGTCGAGCGTGGCGCGCACCGCGTCGACGATCGCGTGCAACGGCTCGTCGATCGCCTGGCGCACCTCGGCGCTGGACAACGTGACCGTGCGCGGCAGGCCGGAGATCATGTCTCGGCCGCGGATCTCGGCCTCGGGCTCATTGGCCGTGGGGAACGCCGACCCGAGGGTCATCTTGACCTCCTCGGCGGTGCGTTCCCCCAGCATCAGGGAGTGCTGCTTCTTGAGGTAGTTGACGATCGCCAGGTCGATCGCGTCCCCGGCCGTACGTACGGAAAGTGTGGTGACCAGACCACCGAGGGAGATCACCGCGACCTCGGTGGTGCCGCCGCCGACGTCGACGATCATGTTCCCGGTGGCCTCGTGCACCGGGAGGCCCGCACCGATCGCGGCTGCCATCGGCTCCTCGATGATGTAGACCGCCCGCGCGCCGGCGAGGTAGCCGGCCTCCTTGACGGCCCGCTGCTCGACCGGGGTGATCCCGCTCGGCACACAGACCACCAGACGCGGCTTTGCGAGGTAGCGGCGCCGGTGCACCTGCTGGATGAAGTAGCGCAGCATCTGCTCGGTCGCGTCGAAGTCGGCGATCACGCCGTCCTTGAGCGGCCTGATCGTGGTGATCCCGTCGGGCGTGCGCCCGATCATCCGCTTCGCCTCGTGTCCGACCGCCAGCACCTCGCGGGTGTGCGTGTTCAGCGCCACGACCGAGGGCTCGTCGAGGAGCACACCGCGGCCACGCAGGTAGACCAGGGTGTTGGCGGTGCCCAGGTCAACGGCCATGTCGCGGCCGATGATGCCCAGGCCAAAAGGGCTCTGCGCCATCAGTAAGCCTCGCTGATGTTTCGGGGAAGTCCCCTCAGCGTAGGAGCGAGTCCGCCCGTTCCCGCGCAGACACGCGGGGCGAGATCACTCCCGTCACATCAGTCACAGAATCGGCCGGGCGCCACGCTCCGGTGGTCGAGCCTGACGAGACCTCAGAGCGCCGGGAACCAGAGCGCGATCTCGCGGGCGGCCGACTCGGCTCCGTCGGAGCCGTGGACGAGGTTCTCGCGGTTCGACAGCGACAGGTCGCCGCGGATGGTGCCGGGGGCCGCCTGACGGCCGTCGGTGACGCCGTTGAGCGCACGCACGACCTCGACCGCCTCGTCGCCCTCGAGGACCAGCGCGACGAGCGGGCCACTGGTCACGAAATCGCGCAACGGGGGGTAGAAGTCACGCTCGACGTGCTCGGCGTAGTGCTTGTCGGCCATCTCGGCGTCGATGTGGCGCTGCTCGAGCGCGACGATCGTCAGGCCCTTGGCCTCATAGCGCGACAACACCTCGCCGACGAGGCCCCGCCGGACGGTGTCGGGCTTGAGCAGGACCAAGGTGCGGGTCAGATCGGACATGGCCGCAGCCTAGCGGCCGGGTCAGAAGCCGGTGTCGGGCAGGCGGCTCGGCGTCGTGGGGTGGCCCGGCGGGCGGGTCGGCCCGGCGTACACCCGCACGCGGCTGCGGAACTCGCCCGTGACCAGGACCGCCGCACCCGGGCGTACCGCCTGTGGAATGTGGACGCGCCAGCTGATCGTGCCGAGTGGGTCGTGCTTCGCATCGGCGACGCCCAGGCGCCAGGTGTGTCCGTGCTGGCGGATCTTGAGCACGACATGCTTCATCGGCGGTGGAGTGCCCTGCTGTCCGGTGTCATAGCAGTCGGCGAGGAAGAACCGGCCCTTGATCGTGAGTTCCTCGCCGGGTCGGATCCGCACTCCCTTCGGCGGGTACGCCTGCGGGCCCGCGCAACTGGCATCGGCTGAGGAGGTGTGCCCGGTCAGCGTCGGCCACAACAGCGTCGCGCCCAACGCGAGCGCGAGGGCGAGACCCGCGACCACGAGCAGTCGGATGGGATGGGTTGTCACGCTCATGCTGCTAGGACGCACCGTCGCTCGTCGCGGTTCCCGACCCGGCGTGCTCCGGGTGGGCGGCCAACCACTCCGCCTGCTCACGCTCGATCTTCGCGCCGAGGAAGAACGCAGTGGCCCACAGCACCAGGAAGACCGTGCCGAGCACGTACATCACCGAGATCACGACACCGAGCCCGAGTGCGACGACCTGGATCGCCCAACCCAGGCCGTACGCGAACTGGCGGCGCAGCAGACCCGCGACCACCAGGCACGCCACGAACAACCCGAGCCCGATCGACAGCGCCGTCGCCGTCGACACATCGGTGAGCGGAAGGAAGACGAGCGTCGTCAGCCCGAGCACGATCGCCTCCAGACAGAGGATCGCCGCGCACAACCTGCGTTGCATCTAGTCGCGCACCCCCTCGACCTCGGCGGCCCGACCACGCGGCTTGAGCAAGGCGCGCGCCTCCCCGACGGTGACCACCGAGCCGGTGACGAGCACCCCGCCCGAGCCGATGCCCTCGCCGAAGACCCCGCCGGCCTCGGCGAGTGCGGTCGCCTGATCGATCGCGTCGGGGAGCGACTCCGCGACGCTGACCCTGTCGACGCCGTAGATGCCGCGGGCGACCTCCGCGAGGGTCTCCGCGGGCAGCGAGCGATCCATGCTGTTGCGGGTGCACACGATGTGGGCGAACTCCGGCTCGAAGATGGAGAGCAGCGCCTCGTAGTCCTTGTCGGCCATCACCCCGACGACGCCGATCAGGGGACTGAACGTGAAGGAGTCCTCCAACGCCGCGACCGCAGCGGCCGCGCCGTGCGGGTTGTGCGCCGCGTCGAGCACGATCGTCGGCGAGCGGCGGATCACCTCGAGCCGACCCGGCGAGGTCATCTCCTCGAAGGCCTCCCCGACCACCTGCGCATCGAGCGGCTCCGCCCCGCCGATGAGCGCCTCGACCGCGGCCAGCGCGAGCGCGGCGTTCTCGGCCTGATGGGCGCCGTAGAGCGGCAGGAACAGGTCCGGGTAGGTCGCCCGGTCCGCGTCGATGCTCAGTTGCTGGCCACCGACCGCCGGGACGCGGGTCCGCACACCGAAGCGCTCCCCGGCGTACCTCACCTCGGCGCCGACCTCCGCCGCGCGCGCGTCGATCAGCGCGCGGACATCGTCGCGCTGCGCCGCGCTGACCACGATCGAGCCGGGCTTGATGATGCCGACCTTCTCCCGAGCGATCGCGGCCGGCGTGTCCCCGAGGTACGCCGCGTGATCGACGTCGATCGGAGTGAGCACCGCGACATCGGCGGTCACCACGTTGGTGGCGTCCCAGGTGCCACCCATCCCGACCTCGACGACGGCGACGTCGACCGGGGCGTCGGCGAAGGCGGCGTACGCCATCCCCACGACCGTCTCGAAGAACGACAACGGGTGGTCGTGCTCGGCGTCCACGAGGTGCGTGTAGGGAGCGACATCGTTGAACGCATCGACGAACGCCTCGTCACTCAACGGATCGCCGTCG
>DASVMH010000355.1:0-8284 GCA_036384455.1 Marmoricola sp.
GGCCGAACGCAGCACCGGCAGCATCGGCACGTCGACGCTGGCGTAGTCCTCGCGGTAGCGCAGCGCCAACGCCCAGGTGTGCGGCGGGGTCCAGAAGAAGACCACCAGGAACAGGATCACCGGCTGCCAGGCGACATGGTCGGTCACCGCGGTCCACCCGATGAGGGTCGGGAAACAGCCGGCGAGGCCGCCCCAGACGATGTTCTGTGCGGTGCGCCGCTTGAGGAACATCGTGTAGCCGAAGAGGTAGAACGCGCTCGCGGCCAGCGCCAGCATCGATGAGAGCCAGTTGACGGTGAAGCCGAGCAGCAGCGTCGAGGCGATCATCAGCAGGACACCGAAGATGAAGGCGTTGCGGGCGGAGACGATGTGCCGTGGCAGCGCCCGCCGCCTCGTCCGGCGCATCTGCTCGTCGATGTCGCGGTCGTAGACGCAGTTGAGTGCGTTGGCGCTGCCGGCGGAGAGAGTGCCGCCGACGACGGTGGCGACGACCAAGCCGAGCGGAGGCACGCCCCGCTGGGCGAAGAACATCACCGGCACCGTGGTGAGCAGCAGCAACTCGATGACGCGCGGCTTCGTCAGCCCGACGTACGCGGCGACGACATCACGCGCGGATGCGCGTGCGGGCGCGTCGGAGACCGACGCCTCCGTCTCCACCGTCGTCATGCTCAATCGCCTTCGTAGCTGTGTGGCCCGTCCACCGGGGCCTCCGTGAGTCTAGCTTCGATGTGAGTAGGCTCGACACCGTGACCCGAGTGAGTAACCGCACCCTCGACTGGACCGACCTCGACTCTCGCGCCGTGGACACCGTCCGTGTCCTCGCCATGGACGCCGTGCAGAAGGTCGGCAACGGCCACCCCGGCACCGCCATGAGCCTGGCGCCGGCGGCATACCTGCTGTTCCAGAAGGTGATGCGCCACGACCCGGCCGACCCGAACTGGGTCGCCCGCGACCGGTTCGTGCTCTCCTGCGGCCACAGCAGCCTGAGCCTCTACATCCAGCTCTACTTCGGCGGCTGGGGTCTCGAACTCGAGGACCTCGAGGCGTTGCGCACCTGGGGAAGCAAGACGCCCGGGCACCCCGAACACGGCCACACGATCGGCGTGGAGACCACCACCGGCCCGCTCGGCCAGGGCATCGGCAACGCCGTCGGGATGGCGATGGCGGCCCGGAGACAGCGCGGCCTCTTCGATCCCGACGCTGCCGCCGGCGAGTCGATCTTCGACCACAACGTCTACGCCCTGTGCTCCGACGGCGACATCGAGGAGGGCATCAGTGCCGAGGCATCGGCGATCGCCGGCGTCCAGGCTCTCGGGAACCTCACCGTCATCTATGACGACAACCGGATCTCGATCGAGGACGACACCAACATCGCGCTGATCGAGGACGTGGCGGCGCGCTACGAGGCGTACGGCTGGCACGTGCAGTCCGTCGACTGGACCCACGGCGGCAAGAAGTACGAGGAGGACGTACCCGCGCTCTACAAGGCGATCCAAGAGGCCGAGAAGGTCACGGATCGACCCAGCTTCATCCGCCTCAACACGATCATCGGTTGGCCGGCCCCGCACAAGCAGGGCACCGGGGCCGCACACGGTTCGGCCCTCGGCGAGGACGAGGTCGCAGCGACGAAGAAGATCCTCGGATTCGACCCCGAGCAGACCTTCGAGGTGCCGCCGGACGTGATCGCGCACACGCGGAAGCTCCGCGGGGCCGGCGCGCAGATCCGCTCCGCCTGGGGCGACGACTACACCGCCTGGGCGCAGAAGCACCCCGACCTGGAGCAGCTGCTGGACCGCATGAAGGACCGCCGGCTCCCCGAGGGCTGGGCCGACGACCTGCCGAGCTTCCCCGCCGACGAGACGGGCATGGCCACCCGCAAGGCGTCCGGCGGCACCATCCAGGCGATCGCCGCGACCGTTCCGGAGCTGTGGGGCGGATCCGCCGACCTCGCCGAGTCCAACAACACGACCATCGAGGGAGTCCCGTCCTTCCTGCCCGATGCGCGCGCGACCAAGATGTGGCGTGCCGACCCGCTCGAGGGCCGGGTGCTGCACTTCGGCATCCGTGAGCACGGCATGGGCGCGATCATGAACGGCATCGCGGTCCACGGCGGCACCCGCGTCTTCGGGGGCACGTTCCTGACGTTCTCCGACTACATGCGCGGCTCCGTACGCCTTGCGGCGCTCATGGGCCTTCCCGTCACGTACGTCTGGACACACGACTCGATCGGGCTCGGCGAGGACGGCCCGACGCACCAGCCCGTGGAGCACCTGGCGGCGCTGCGTGCGATGCCCGGCCTCGACGTGGTGCGCCCGGCCGATGCCAACGAGACCGTCGCCTGCTGGAAGGCGGTCATGGAGAACACCGACCGCCCGGCCGGGCTGATCCTCTCGCGGCAGAACCTGCCCGTCTTCCCCCGCGGCACGGAGGGCTTCGCCACCACCGACGACGTCGCCAAGGGGGCGTACGTCCTCCTCGACGCCGACGGCGGCGATCCGGATGTGATCCTCGTCGGCACCGGTTCGGAGGTCCAGCTCGCGGTCCAGGCTCGCGCCCTGCTCGCCGAGAAGGGTGTCTCGGCCCGGGTGGTGTCGATGCCGTGCCGGGAGTGGTTCGACGCCCAGGAGAGCGCCTACCGCGACAGCGTGCTCCCGCCCAACATCAAGGCGCGGGTCTCGGTCGAGGCCGGGGTGGCACAGGGTTGGCGCGAGATCGTCGGCGACCACGGCCGGATGATCTCGCTCGAGCACTACGGGGCGTCCGCGGACTTCGCGCGCCTGTTCCGTGAGTTCGGGATCACGGCCCAAGCGGTCGCCGACGCCGCCGGTGACAGCATCCGGGCGGCCACCGCCTGAA
Organism: Marmoricola sp.; assembly: GCA_036384455.1. GTDB lineage: Bacteria > Actinomycetota > Actinomycetes > Propionibacteriales > Nocardioidaceae > Marmoricola. Next base: position 2,857 of record DASVMH010000355.1, read on the forward strand.
TGAGGAGCCGGCTTCCCGGGCACACTGCATCGACACCAACGGAGGAGAGAACATGTCCGACAATCTGCAGCAGCTCAGCGAGGTCGGGGTCTCGATCTGGCTCGACGACCTCTCACGGGAGCGGATCGAGACCGGCAACCTCGCCGATCTGATCCGTGACGACCACGTCGTCGGCGTGACGACGAATCCGTCGATCTTCTCCAACGCCCTCTCCGAGGGCGAACGCTACGACGCGCAGGTACGCCAGCTCGTCGCCGACGGCGCCGACATCTCACGGGTGGTCGAGGAGCTCACCACGACCGACGTGCGCAACGCCTGCGACATCCTCGCGCCGGTGGCGAAGGCAACCGACGAGGTCGACGGGCGGGTCTCGATCGAGGTCGAGCCCGGTCTGGCCCACGACACCGACGGCACCATCGCCCAGGCCGCCGAGCTGTGGCGCAAGGTCGACCGGGAGAACCTGTTCATCAAGATCCCCGGCACCGCCGAGGGGTGCCCGGCGATCGCGGCAACCCTGGGCGCGGGGATCTCCGTCAACGTGACCCTGATCTTCGGGCTCGACCAGTACCACGACGTCATGGGGGCCTACCTCGACGGGCTCGAGCTCGCCCAGCGCAACGGTCACGACATCAGCAAGCTGCACTCGGTCGCGTCGTTCTTCGTCTCCCGCGTCGACACCGAGATCGACAACAGACTCGAGAAGCTCGGCGCGCCAGAGGCCCTGCACGGCAAGGCGGGCATCGCGAACGCCCGGCTGGCGTACAAGGCCTATCAGGAGTTCTTCACCGGCGAGCGCTGGGAGAAGCTCGTCGCCGCCGGGGCCAACAGCCAGCGTCCGCTCTGGGCGTCGACCGGAGTCAAGAACCCCGCGTACGACGACACGATGTACGTCGTCGATCTCGCGGTCGCCAACACCGTCAACACGATGCCGGAGAAGACGATGCGTGCCGTCGCCGACCACGGCCACATCCAGGGCGACCAGGTCACCGGCTTCTACGACGACGCGACCAAGGTGATGGCCGACGTCGCCGCAGCCGGCGTCGACTACGACGACGTGATCGCCGTGCCGATCAAGGAGGGCGTCGAGAAGTTCGTGGTCGCATGGGACGACCTCCTCCAGACCGTGAAGACCTCGACGGAGGCGGCGAGCAAGTGACGGGGGCGCCGGTGGACGCGACCTCGACCCAGTCGTGGGCCCGGCTCTCGGGTCTTGCCAAGACGTTCCAGCCCGACCTTCGCGGGTGGTTCGCCAACGAACCTGATCGTGTCGAGCGTCTGAGTTTCACCGCGGCGGACCTGCACGTCGATCTCTCCAAGCAACTCGTGGACGGAGATGTCCTGACCGAGTTGTTGCGCCTTGCCGACGAGGTCGGGCTCGTCGAGCGACGTGACGCGATGTTCCGCGGCGAGCACATCAACGTCAGCGAGGACCGCGCGGTGCTGCACACGGCGCTGCGGCTGCCCGACGGCGCGACGCTCGAGGTCGACGGTCAGGACGTGGTCGGCGATGTCCACGACGTCTTGAAGCGGATGTATTCGTTCGCCGACAAGGTCCGGGACGGGACGTGGACCGGCGCCACCGGGCAGCGGATCCGCACGGTCGTCAACATCGGCATCGGCGGCTCCGACCTCGGTCCGGTGATGGCGTACGAAGCGCTCGCGCCGTTCCGCCAGGAGGGCCTCGAGTGCCGTTTCATCAGCAACATCGACCCGACCGATGCCGGCCAGAAGCTCACCGGCATCGACCCGGAGACGACGCTCTTCATCGTGTCGAGCAAGACGTTCGGAACCCTCGAGACGCTGACGAACGCCCGGCTGTGCAAGGCGTGGCTCCTCGACGGCCTGCGCAAGCATCAGGTGGACGAGGCCGATGCGGTGGAGAAGCACTTCGTCGCGGTCTCGACCGCGCTGGACAAGGTGAAGGCCTTCGGGATCGACCCGGCGAACGCGTTCGGCTTCTGGGACTGGGTCGGCGGCCGCTACTCCGTCGACTCCGCGATCGGGCTCTCACTCGCCGTGGCGATCGGGCCGTCCGCCTTCGCGCAGTTCCTCGCGGGTTTCCATGCGATCGACGAACACTTCCGGACCACGCCCCTCGACCGTAACGTCCCCGCTCTCATGGGACTGATCAACGTCTGGCACGCGAACTTCCTCGGAGCCCAGACCCACGCGGTGCTCCCCTACTCCCAGTTGCTGCACCGGTTCCCGGCCTACCTCCAGCAGCTCACCATGGAGTCCAACGGCAAGAGCGTCCGTTGGGACGGCACCGCCGTCACCACCTCGACCGGCGAGATCTTCTGGGGCGAGCCCGGGACCAACGGCCAGCACGCGTTCTACCAGCTGCTGCACCAGGGCACCCGCCTGGTGCCGGCCGACTTCATCGGCTTCGCCAACCCGGCGTACCCGTTGAAGGACGGCGACACCGACGTCCACGACCTCTACATCGCCAACTTCTTCGCCCAGACGAAGGCGCTCGCGTTCGGGAAGACCCCGGGGGAGGTACGCGCCGAAGGCACGCCGGAGGCAGTGGTGCCCGCGCGCGTGTGTCCGGGCAATCGCCCGACCGCGTCGATCTTCGCGCCGGCGGTCACTCCATCGGTGCTCGGACAGATCGTGGCGCTCTACGAGCACATCGTCTTCACCGAGGGCACCGTCTGGGGCGTCGACAGCTTCGACCAATGGGGTGTCGAGCTTGGCAAGCAGCTGGCCAAGGAGGCGGTCCCGGCGATCAGCGGCGACGCCGCCGCGCTGGCCGCCCAGGACGCCTCGACCCGTGCCCTGATCGGCTACTACCACGAGCATCGACGCCGATGAACGCACCGACCGTCGTCCGTCATGCCGACTCCGCGAGCCTTGCCACTGATGTCGCAACGCGTTTCCTTGAGCTCGTCGCCGACCTGCAAGCGGCCGGCCGGATCCCCCAGGTCGTGCTGACCGGGGGCGGGATCGCGGACCAGATCCATCGTGAGATCGCACGCCTGGCCGACGACAGCGGTGTCGACTGGGGCGCGGTGTCGTTCTGGTGGGGCGACGAACGCTTCGTCCCCGCTGACTCCGACGATCGCAACGCCAAACAGGCCCGTGATGCGTTCCTGTCCGCTGTCGGCGCGACCCGGATCCACGAGATGCCGGCCTCGGACGGCGGGCTCGACCTCGACGCCGCCGCCGTGGCGTACGCATCCGAGGTGCGCGAGGACCCCGACGGATCGGCCTTCGACCTGGTGATGCTGGGGATGGGTCCCGACGGGCACGTCGCCTCCCTCTTCCCCGGCCGCGACGAGATCGAGATCAGCGACGCCATCGCCGTACCCGTACGCAACTCCCCCAAGCCACCGCCGGAGCGGATCAGTCTGTCGCGGGAGGCGTTGTGCCGCTGCGACCGGATGTGGTTCCTCGTCAACGACGGGATCGACGGGCCGAAGGCCGATGCCGCGACCCGGGCCCTCGCCGGAGACCAGACCCTCCCCGCCGCCCGGGTCCACGCCCTGGGCACGCCCGGTGGACCGCCGGGCGCGACGACCTGGTTCCTCTCCTAGGTCCTGCTGCTCGTCTCAAACGGGCAATTGTCGAGTTGTGACACCTGAATCAGGCTCGGCGTTGTCACAACTCCGCAATTGCGGCCTTCTGGCGAGATCCCTCAGAAGACGATCTCGCCGGACTTGCGGCGGGCGCGGAGGAGTTGGATGGCCTCTTCGAGGATGTCCTTCGCCTCGGCGTCGGAGCGGCGCTCCTTCACATAGGCGAGGTGGGTCTTGTAGGGCTCGATCTTCGGCGGCGGCGGAGGGTTCTCCTGGTCGAGGCTCGCCGGAAGGCCGCAGCGCGGGCAGTCCCATGACTCGGGGATGACCGCCTCGACCGAGAAGGCGATCATCGTGCGGTGCTCCTGGGAGCAGAAGTACGAGACGTTCTGCCGTGGCGCCGCCTCACCGCGCTCGGCCTCGCCCATCGGGCCGGCGCCGACTCGGCTACCGCGGATCGCGTTCCCTGCACCTGCCATGAACCGTTGTCTCCTCGTGGGGTGGGAAATCAGTTGCCGGTCTTGAGCAGCAACCCGAGACCGACGATGCAGGCGATCCAGATGACGCCGACACCGATCGTGATCCGGTCGAGGTTGCGTTCTGCGACCGAGGAGCCCCCGAGACCGCTCGAGACGCCGCCGCCGAACATGTCCGACAAGCCACCGCCGCGGCCCTTGTGCAGGAGCACCAGAGCGATCAGCAGCAGGCTGGTCAGGATGAGCAGGATCTCGAACGTCAACACCACGGCGGGAAGCCTAACTGATGGGGGGTGAGTCTCAGATGACCGGCATGGCGTAGAACCGGCAAATTCCGCCGAATTCGTCCGCCTGCAGGCTGGCGCCGCCGACGAGGGCGCCGTCGATGTCGTCCTTGGCCATGATGCCGGCGACGTTCGCCGCCTTGACCGAACCGCCGTACAGGACGCGTACGCCGGCAGCGGCATCGGCCCCGAAGGTCTCCCCGATCCGGGCCCGGATCGCGGCGCAGACCTCCTGTGCGTCCTCGGGCGTGGCCACCTCGCCGGTGCCGATGGCCCAGACGGGCTCGTAGGCCACGACCAGCCCGGCGACCTGCTCGGGCGTGAAGCCGGCGAGCGAGCCGTCGATCTGCGCGAGGGTGAACTCGACGTGACGACCTTCCTTGCGGATCTCCAGGCCCTCGCCCACACACACGATCGGCGTCATCCCCGCGGCCAGGGCCTTGTGCGCCTTGGCGTTGACCAGCGCGTCGTCCTCGTGGTGGTACTCGCGGCGCTCGGAGTGCCCGACGACGACGTACGAGCAGCCGAGCTTGGCGAGCATCGACGAGGAGATCTCACCGGTGTACGCACCGTCGTCATGCACGGAGACGTCCTGGGCGCCGTACCTGATCTGCAGATGATCACCGTCGACGCAGGTCTGGACCCCGCGGAGATCGGTGAACGGCGGGATGACCGCGACCTCTGCGAGTGCGTAGTCGTGCTTCTTGTCGGTGAGCGTCTGGGCGAGCTTCTGGACGAGATGGACGGCCTCGAGGTGGTTGAGGTTCATCTTCCAGTTGCCCGCCATCAACGGCGTGCGGTTGTTCGTGGACATTGCGCCTCTCTCAGCGGTTCAGGACGTCGATACCGGGGAGGGTCTTGCCCTCGAGGTACTCCAGGGATGCGCCACCACCGGTCGAGATGTGACCGAAGGCGTCCTCATCGAAGCCGAGGGTGCGCACGGCGGCGGCGGAGTCGCCACCGCCGACCACCGAGAGCCCGTCGACCTCCGTGAGGGCCTGGGCGACCGCACGGGTCCCTGCGGCGAATGCGGGGAATTCGAAGACCCCCATGGGGCCGTTCCAGAACACCGTCCTCGCACCTCGTACGGCCTCCGCGAAGGCTGCCGCCGACTCGGGACCGATGTCCAGACCCATCTGGTCGTCGGGGA
>DASVMH010000356.1:0-11736 GCA_036384455.1 Marmoricola sp.
GATGGTCCACAACGGCATGGAGTACGGCATCATGCAGGCCTACGCCGAGGGCTGGGAGTTGCTGGAGAAGGTCGACCTCGTCGAGAACGTCCCCGAGACCTTCAACTCGTGGCGGGAGGGCACCGTCATCCGTTCGTGGCTGCTCGACCTGCTCACCGACGCGATCACCAAGGACCCGCACCTCGACAAGCTCAAGGGCTGGGCCGACGACTCCGGCGAGGGTCGCTGGACCGTCGTCGAGGCGATCGACAACGCCGTGCCCATGCCGGCGATCTCGGCGGCCCTCTTCGCGCGTTTCGTCTCCCGCCAGGACGACAGCCCCGCGATGAAGGCGATCGCGGCGATGCGCAACGAGTTCGGCGGGCACGCGGTCAAGCCCGAGTAGCCGACGCCCTTGTACGTCGACCACCTCACGCTCCGGGACTTCCGCTCCTGGCCAGAGCTCGAGCTCGACCTCGGCAGCGGCATCACGGCACTGGTCGGCCGCAACGGGCAGGGCAAGACCAACATCGTCGAGGCGATCGACTATCTCTCGAGGCTGAGTTCTCATCGCGTCGTCGCCGACGCCCCCCTCGTACGCCAGGGCGCGAGCCAGGCGATCGTGCGCGCTGCGGCCGTACGCGACGAGCGGCGGGCCGTGCTCGAGATCGAGATCAACCCCGGTCGCTCCAACCGCGCCCGGATCAACTCCTCGCCGCTGCCCAAGGCCCGTGAGCTGTTGGGGGTGTTGCGCAGCGTCGTCTTCGCACCCGACGATCTGGCGCTGGTCAAGGGCGACCCGGGCGATCGGCGCCGCTACCTCGACGACCTGCTGATCCAACGCACCCCTCGCTTCGCAGGGGTGCGCGCGGACTACGACCGGGTCCTCAAGCAACGCAACAGCCTGCTGCGCAGTGCGAGTGTGGCCCGCGGGAGCCGCGAGGCTGCGCTGGCCACCCTCGAGGTCTGGGACGAGCGACTCGTCGACATCGGCGCACAGATCGCGGCCGCCCGGATCGGCCTGGTCGCCGATCTCGGCCCGGTGCTCGGCAAGGCGTACGAAGCGGTCGCACGAGGTGCGCACCGCGACGACGCGACCGTGGCGTACCAGTGCAGCTTCGCCGCCGAGCTCTCCACGGATCATGATGCGCTCGTCGCGCAGTTCCGCACCAAGCTGGCCGAGCGCCAGAAGGACGAGCTGGACCGCGGCATCACCCTCGCCGGCCCGCACCGCGACGAGCTGCTGTGCAGCCTGGGGGAGCTTCCGGTGAAGGGCTATTCCAGCCATGGCGAGTCGTGGTCGTTCGCGTTGGCGCTGAGACTGGGTTCGTACGACCTGCTGCGCGCGCCCGACATCGGCGAGGCCGAGGATCCGGTGCTGATCCTCGACGACGTCTTCGCCGAGCTCGACGCCGGTCGTCGTGAGCAGCTTGCGGAGATGATCATCGGCGCCGAGCAGGTGCTGATCACCGCTGCGGTGGCCGACGACGTCCCGCCGCAGTTGCGCGAGCGCCGTTACTCCGTCGCCGACGGCGAGGTTCGCCGTGACTGAGGACGACGGCTCGACAAGCGCGACGGACGAGCCGGTGGTCGAGCCGGTCGAGACCCACGACGACACCGGCCTCGACCTGGCCCGCTCGATCGCGCGCGGACTGGCGGGCAAGACCGGCCCGGCCCGCGGCTCGCGGTCACGGGCGAAGCGGACCAGGGCCACCGACGTGGCGTACTCCGGCGCCCACCCCGACGACCGCGACCCGCAGACCCTCGACGCGAATCTCGGTCGCCTCGTCGACGAACAGGGCTGGGCCACCGAACTTCGCGTCCACGGAGTCTTCAGCCGATGGGCCGCGATCGTCGGCGACGAGGTCGCCGCGCACGCCCAACCGGAGGCCTTCGCCGACGGCCGACTGACGATCCGGGCCGCCTCGACCGCGTGGGCCACCCAACTCAAACTGCTCGCCCCCGACCTGGTCCGCCGCCTCAACGACGTCCTCGGCGACGACACCGTGCAGGTGGTCGACGTGCACGGCCCGCAGGCGCCCCGGTGGGCGAAGGGTCGGTATCGGGTGAAGGGGAGAGGGCCTCGGGATACGTACGGCTGAGGGAGCGGCTGAGCGACCCACGAATGAGGCCCCTGGCAGCATCTCGGACGTACAGGGACTAGGACGAGGGGCTGCTGAGCGGTTCTGGGACCGTTGAACCGCCTTCTGAGGGCCTCTGGAGGCAGATTGTCGGCTTCCAGATGGGGCGCAGCCGTGATTTGAGGGCCCCAGCGGGTAGACTGAGCCCGTTGGAGGTCGTCCTCGACACGCAGGTCGAAAACTGCGCTGGGGCGCCTCTCGTCATGTCGGGAGCCGTCCCGGCGCAGAGCACAGGAGAGGCCAGTCGGTGACCGAGGCTGAAGCGAACGACGCGGCGAAGGCAACCCCCGAAGAGTCCACGTACGACGCTTCCGCGATCCAGGTCCTGGAGGGCCTCGAGGCGGTCCGCAAGCGCCCGGGCATGTACATCGGCTCCACCGGCGAGCGCGGTCTGCACCACCTCATCTGGGAGGTCGTCGACAACTCGGTCGACGAGGCGCTGGCCGGATACTGCGACCGGATCGTCATCACGCTGCAGGCCGACGGTGGCATCCGGGTCGAGGACAACGGTCGCGGCATCCCCACCGACACCGCACCCGGGCAGGAGCTGCCGGCGCTCACGCTGGCACTGACCGTGCTGCACGCGGGCGGCAAGTTCGGCGGCGGCGGCTACAAGGTCTCCGGTGGTCTGCACGGCGTCGGCATCTCGGTCGTGAACGCGTTGTCGACCCACGTGATCGCGGAGGTGAAGAACCGCGGCCATCTGTGGCGGCAGAGCTTCGCCCTCGGCGTACCGGACGGCGATCTGACCGAGGTGCGCGCGCTCGAGGACGGCGAGGGCACCGGCACCACGATCACGTTCTACGCCTCGCCCGAGATCTTCGAGACCACGACGTACTCGTTGGAGACGATCACCAACCGGATCCGCGAGATGGCCTTCCTCAACAAGGGTCTCGAGATCGTGATCCGCGACGAGCGGCCCGCAGCGGAGGAGATCGTGGAGGCCGTCGAGGACGAGACCATCGACGCCGAAATCGACTCCGAGCCCGCGGACGCGATCAAGCGCGCGTCCGGCGGCGGTCTCGAGCGGATCTTCAAGTACGACAGGGGATTGGTCGACTACGTCGAGCACCTCAACAAGTCGAAGACCGCGGCCAACCCGACGGTGATCAACTTCGAGGCCGACACCCCCGAGGGCACCGAGAACCACATGTCACTCGAGCTGGCGATGCAGTGGAACACCACCTTCGCCGAGTCGGTGCACACCTTCGCCAACACGATCAACACCCACGAGGGCGGCACCCATGAGGAGGGCTTCCGCGCGGCGCTCACCGGCCTGGTCAACAACTGGGGCGAGGAGTGGGGCCTGATCAAGAAGCGCGAGGACCGCGTCTCCGGCGACGACATCCGCGAGGGCCTGACCGCGATCATCTCGATCAAGCTCGGCGAGCCGCAGTTCGAGGGTCAGACCAAGACCAAGCTCGGCAACACCGAGGCCAAGGGTTTCGTGCAGCGGGTCGTCAACGACCAGCTCGGGGAGTGGTTCGAGAAGAACCCCTCCGAGGGCCGCGAGATCATCCGCAAGGCCCAGGCTGCCGCCTCGGCCCGGATGGCGGCGCGCAAGGCCCGTGACCTGGCCCGCTCCCGCAAGGGGCTCCTCGGCGGCGGCGGTCTGCCCGGCAAGCTGTCGGACTGCCAGTCGACCAACCCCGAGGAGTGCGAGGTCTTCATCGTCGAGGGTGACTCGGCGGGCGGCTCGGCCAAGGGTGGCCGCGACCCGCGGATCCAGGCGATCCTGCCGATCCGCGGCAAGATCCTCAACGTCGAGAAGGCCCGCATCGACAAGGTGTTGGCCAACAACGAGGTCCAGGCGATCATCTCCGCGCTCGGCACCGGCATCCACGACGAGTTCGACATCGAGAAGCTGCGCTATCACAAGATCGTGCTGATGGCCGACGCTGACGTCGACGGCCACCACATCCAGACGCTGCTGCTCACCTTGCTGTTCCGGTTCATGAAGCCGCTGATCGAGCACGGCTTCGTCTACCTCGCCCAGCCGCCGCTCTACCGCCTGCGCTGGAACAAGCCGGCCGAGCACGAGTTTGTCTATTCCGACGCCGAGCGCGACGCCCTGGTGAAGGCCGGCCAGGAGGCCGGCAAGAAGCTCCCCAAGGAGCACGCGATCCAGCGCTACAAGGGTCTCGGTGAGATGAACGCCGAGGAGTTGTGGGAGACCACGATGGACCCCGACCAGCGGCTGCTGCTGCAGGTGCGCCTCGAGGACGCCGCCCGCGCCGACGAGATGTTCTCGATCCTGATGGGCGAGGACGTCGACCAGCGCAGGTCGTTCATCCAAAGGAACGCCAAAGACGTCCGCTTCCTCGACATCTGATTAGGAATCCCTAGATGACTGAGAACCCTCCCGAGGGCAACCCGCGCATCCGCGAGGTCGAGCTGCAGGACGAGATGCAGCAGTCCTACATCGACTACGCCATGGCGGTCATCGTCGGGCGAGCGCTGCCCGACGTACGCGACGGCCTGAAGCCCGTCCACCGCCGGGTGCTCTATGCGATGTACGACGGCGGCTACCGCCCCGACCGCGGCTACTCCAAGTGCAGCCGTGTCGTCGGTGACGTGATGGGTCAGTACCACCCCCACGGCGACTCCGCGATCTACGACACCCTCGTCCGGCTGGCGCAGCCGTGGGTGATGAGCGCACCGCTCGTCCACGGGCAGGGCAACTTCGGCTCGCCGGGCAACGACCCCGCCGCGGCGATGCGATACACCGAGTGCCGGATGGCGCCGCTGGCCATGGAGATGGTGCGCGACATCGACGAGGACACCGTCGATTTCACGCCCAACTACGACGGCCGTTCCCAGGAACCGACGATCCTGCCGGCGCGGTTCCCCAACCTGCTCGTCAACGGCTCGGCCGGCATCGCGGTCGGCATGGCCACCAACATCCCGCCGCACAACCTGCGCGAGGTCGCCGACGGCGTGCAGTGGCTGCTGGCCAACCCGACCGCGTCACGCGAGGAACTGCTCGAGGCGCTGCTGGAGCGGGTCAAGGGCCCCGATTTCCCGATGGGCGCGATGATCGTCGGTCGTGCCGGCATCGAGCAGGCGTACCGCACCGGTCGCGGCTCGATCGCCCAGCGCGCGGTGGTCGACATCGACGAGGACGCGAAGGGCCGCACGCAGCTGGTGATCTCCGAGCTGCCCTACATGGTCAACCCCGACAACCTGGCGCTGAAGATCGCCGAGCTCGCCGACTCCGGGCGCGTGCAGGGCATCGCCGACGTGAAGGACAACACGTCGTCGCGTACGGGCCAGCAGCTGATCGTGGTGCTCAAGCGCGACGCGGTCGCGCGGGTGGTGCTCAACAACCTGTTCAAGCACACCGAGCTGCAGACCAACTTCTCCGCCAACATGCTCGCGCTGGTGGACGGGGTGCCGCGCACGCTGACCCTGGACCAGTTCGTCTCGCACTGGGTCACCCACCAGATCGACGTCATCCAGCGACGTACGCGCTATCGCCTGCGGCAGGCCGAGGAACGCGCCCACATCTGGCGCGGCCTGGTCAAAGCGCTGGACATGCTCGACGAGGTGATCGCGCTGATCCGGCGCAGCCCCGACGTCGAGGAGGCCCGTGAGGGCCTGATCGCGCTGCTCGACATCGACGAGATCCAGGCGACCGCGATCCTCGACATGCAGTTGCGGCGACTCGCTGCCCTGGAGCGGCAGAAGATCGTCGACGAGTTGGCCCGCCTCGAGGCCGTCATCGCCGAGCTCAACGAGATCCTCGCCAGCGAGGAGCGGCAGCGCCAGATCGTGAGCGAGGAGCTCAACGAGATCGTCGAGAAGTACGGCGTGGAGCGGCGCAGCCGGATCATCGCCGCCGACGGCGACCTGTCGATGGAGGACCTCATCCCCGATGAGGACCTCGTCGTGAGCATCACCCGCGGCGGGTACGCCAAGCGCACGCTCGCCTCGCAGTACCGCACCCAGAAGCGCGGCGGCAAGGGCGTGCGCGGGGCGGCGCTCAAGGGCGACGACGTGGTCGAGCACTTCATCTCGACCACCAACCACCACTGGCTGTTGTTCTTCACCAATGCCGGCCGGGTCTATCGCACCAAGGCGTACAACCTGCCCGAGGCCTCCCGTGACGCCAAGGGGGGCCACGTCGCCGGGCTGCTCAGCTTCCAGCCCGACGAGCAGATCGCCCAGGTGCTGGCGATCCGCGACTACGAGCAGGCGCCCTACCTCGTGCTGGCGACGAAGTCCGGCCTGGTCAAGAAGACCCGCCTGGGCGACTACAACAGTCCGCGGCAGGCCGGCGTGATCGCGATCAACTTCCGCGAGGACGATGACGAGCTGATCGGCGCCGAGCAGGTGTTCCCGGAGGACCACATCCTGTTGGTCTCACGCAAGGGTCAGGCGATCCGCTTCCAGGCCGACGACTCGCAGCTGCGGCCGATGGGCCGGGCGACGTCCGGTGTGCAGGGCATGAAGTTCCGCGAGGGCGACTCACTGCTGTCGATGTCGGTCATCCGCGCGGCTCAGGTCGAGGCCGAGGAGGGTGCCGAGTCCGCGGGCGAGGGCTCGCCGTACTTCGGCGTCAACCCGCAGTACGTCTTCACGATGACCGACGGCGGTTTCGCGAAGCGCACCCGGATCACCGAATACCGCATCCAGTCCCGTGGCGGCATCGGCATCAAGGCGATGTCGCTGTCCAACGAGGACCGCGGCGGGCTCGTCGGCGGCTTCATCGTCGAGGAGGGTGACGAGATCCTCTCGATCACCGCGGCAGGACAGGTCGTCCGCTCGCCGATCAACGCCGAGTTCCGGGCGACCGGACGCTCCACCATGGGCGTGAAGTTCGTGACCCCCAAGGCCGGCGACACCGTGGCGGTCGTGACGCGCTCGGTGGAGACCGACGCGGAGGACGAGCCTGAGACCGATCCGGTGGGCGAGCAGCCCGCGTCAGCGGTCGAGCCTGTCGAGACCCACGAGCCAGGCGAGAGCCAGGGTGCAACAATCGACCCCGACGTATCCGCTGAGCCCCAGGAGGACTGATGGCCAACCGCCGCCGACCGGTGGTGCCACCGAAGGCCGGCGTGAGCTCCACCGAGGCCGCGAAGCCCGTCGAGACCACCCAGGCCCCGACAGGCGAGCCGTCGAAGAAGGATCAGGCGGCCGAACGCCGCAAGGCGGCCGCGGAGCGACGCGCGCAGGCTGCCGAGGCGCGCAAGAAGGCCGCTGAGGAGAAGGCGGCCGCGAAGGCCAAGGAGCAGGCGGATCAGGAGGTCGCCCGTACGAGTGCGCAGCCGACCGCGCAGCCGGCCCAGGCCGTGTCCTCGAGTGCGATCAAGCGACCGGCGAAGCCCGCCCAGAGCCCGGCTGCGGTGACGGCGGGCAGCACCCGGACGGCCCGCCTGCGACTCGTCCACGTCGACCCGTGGTCGGTGATGAAGACCGCCTTCCTGCTCTCGATCGCGCTCGGCATCGTGATGATCGTCGCGGTGACGATCGTGTGGGGTGTGCTCGGTGCCGCCGGCGTGTGGGACTCGATCAACTCCTCGGTGCGCGACACCGTCGGGTCCGACACCTCCAAGCCGTTCAACATCACCGACTACATCGGCGCCGGCCGGGTGATCGGCTTCACGATGGTGGCGGCGGTGATCGACGTGGTGGTGCTCACCGCGCTGGCCACTCTGGGTGCCTTCGTCTACAACCTCGCCGCGACCCTGCTCGGCGGCGTCGAGATGACGCTCGCCGAGGACCGCTGACCACCGCTGAGCTCCGCTCAACGGGGTGCCCTCGTTTTGTTGCCGCATGACAGCATGAGGTAGCGTTCCCCCTCGGTAACGGGCCTATAGCTCAGACGGTTAGAGCGCTTCCCTGATAAGGAAGAGGTCAGAGGTTCAAGTCCTCTTAGGCCCACCAGCCGAGGCCAATCCACTCGTGCATGGAGGTGCTCGATGAAGAAGCTCCTGTTGGTCGCCCTGGCCGCCGCCGGCGCTGTGCTCGCGAAGAAGAAGCTCGATGAGAGCAAGAACGAGCAGGCACTCTGGCAGCAGACCACCGACTCGCTCGGCAACAACTGAGGCCGGCACTCGGCCCAGACAACTGAACACGGGGCATTAGCTCAGCTGGTAGAGCACCGCCTTTGCAAGGCGGGGGTCAGGAGTTCGAGCCTCCTATGCTCCACACCTTCCGAGGCACCCCCACCCGCCTCCGGATCAGTCAGGACCCCCATTGAGCTCGTCGACCCACCGCAAGCGCCGCCCCTCGCGCGAGGGGTCGCAGACCGTGCTCGCCGTGCTCGTCGTGATGGCCATCGCGGGGGCGGTCCTGTTCGTCGCGCACCGCGGTGGTTCGTCACCCAAGACGTCGCCCAGCGCGGCCGGGCACGCCGCGGCGCGTACGTCCAAGGCTGCCGAAGCCGACCTGGAGGCCAGGTCTCGGATGCTGGTGTCGCGGAGCCTGGTCGACCGGGTGAAGCGCGTTGCCGCCGCCCAGGACCCGAACCCCGACAACCCGCTGCGGCACCGGCCGTGGGGTGTCTACAAGGGTGCGCTGGAGCCGACCTGGGGACCGTACGCCTCCGCGTCCGGGGAGACGAAGGTGCTGCTCGGGCGGATCGCGCTGACGCCCAAGGCGCGGTGGTTCACCGGGCGTTCGTCAGCCGGGGCCGTCGGCGCGCAGGTGCGCGACTACATCGCGGCCTCGCAGGCGGGCAACCCGCGGACGCTGGTGCAGATGGCGCTCTTCGGGATGCGGCCCTGGGAGGCCCGGGCGTGCCACCGGCTGCCGAGCGGGTCGGAGCAGGCCAACTACCGTGCCTGGATCGATCAGGTCGCCCGGGCGATCGGTGACCGTACGCACGCGGCGGTCATCCTTCAGCCCGATGGCCCGTTCGCGGCCTGCGCCCCGCACGGGTCACAGCTGCCCTCGGAGTTGATCAACTACGCCGCTCGCACCCTCTCCGCGCTGCGGCACACGGCCGTCTACATCGACGCCGGCGCCGCCGACTGGCCGGCCGATCCGGGTCAGGGTGGTGCGGCCGCGGCCGTGCGCTTCCTGATCCCGGACGGCATCAAGTACGCCCGCGGCATCGCCCTGGACAGCACCCACTACTCCGCCACCGCCGACGAGGTCGAGCGCGCCGCTGAGATCGTCACCCTGCTGCAGAGCGAGGGGATCGCCGGCAAGAAGGCGGTCATCAACACCACCAACAACGGCCATCCCTTCGTCTTCGGGACCTACCACGGCGGCGACCCCGACAACGCCACCGTGTGCGGCTCGCTCGCCCAGGCCGGCACCTGTGTGGCCCTCGGCCTGCCGCCCACCGCCGACGTCAGCAACCCCAAGTGGGGCCTCCCGGCCGCGACCAACGAGCTCGCCGCGAAGTACGTCGACGGCTACATGTGGTTCGGCCGTCCCTGGCTCTACCGCCAGGCGACGCCCTACCAGATGAGCCGCGCCCTCGAGCTCGCTCGTGTGTGGCACTGGGGCTGAGCAGGGTTTTGCAAGCAGGGGGTCAGGACTCGAGTCCCATAGGCTCCACCGATGTGAAGTCCGTCGAAGTCGTCGGTGCGGTGATTGTCCGCGAGGGCAAGATCCTCTGCGCTCGGCGGGGCCCAGGGACCAAGCTCGGCGGGATGTGGGAGTTTCCAGGCGGCAAGGTCGAGGCGGGAGAGTCGCCGCGAGCAGCGCTGGTCCGGGAGATCCGGGAAGAGCTTGAGTGCGTGATTCGAGTGGGCGCCGAAATCACCACAACGACCCATGAGTACGCGTTCGGCACCATCGTATTGACCACGTTCTGGTGCGACCTCGAGCAGGGTGAGCCGATTCCGGGCGAACACTCGGAACTGCGGTGGCTCCTGCCGGCCGACCTGGATCAGCTCGAATGGGCGCCTGCGGACGTGCCCGCCGTCGAGATCATCCGGACACGACGTCACTGATGCGCTGGGCGCTCACCTGGCGAGTGTGCAGCGAATCAATACCTCAGCTTGCGGCGAGGAACGCCTGATAGCGCCCGTCGAGCAGGATGCGGTCGGGCCGTTGCGCCCTCCGCTCCGGGAGCACCATCAACTGTTGGCCGTGGAACTCCTGGATGCCGTGGCGAAGCATCGGCCCGTCCACCTCATGGAGGACCTCGGCGTTGATCCGGACCTCGTAGTCGGGGGTGATCCCGAGGATCTGCCGGTCGTACGCCGCGTGGTGCATCTTGCACAGGGTCAGGCCGTTGGTGACGACCGGCTTGCCGCCGGCACTGTCCTCTTGGATGTGCGCGGCGTCGAGCAGATCGCCGTGCCGGAACGAGCACACCGCGCACGACGTGTTGTACGCCCGCAGGACCGCGGCACGGAAGGGCCGCTGGTGGAGGCGCATCTTCGTCAACTGCTGGCGATACGCCGGATCCAGCTCGAGATCGACGGACGGCCATGTCGTGTCGGTCTGGGGCGCCGCGTCGATGTCGACGATGAACTGCAGATCTGCGCGCTCCTCGCCGACGAGGTAGATCGGATAGAGCGCGCTGTATCCACCACCTTGGACGCCGAGCCACCAGATCAGTGGCAATCGCTCGGCCATGGCCTCGCGTAGTGCACGATTCTCGTAGTGCGCCGGATCGTCACCGCGCATCTTGTACCGATAGAGGCCGTCCGTGCCCACTGCATCGTCGTACGGGCGATCAGAGCCTTCTGAGCGGTAGACCGTCCTGAACGAGAGTGCGGCAGAAAGCTGGCCAGGCTTCCAGATGCCCTGCTGGGTCGGCATCAACCGGATCGTTTCGCCGGCGAGCAGCAGGTTGCTCGTGTCGGCCTGGGTGAAGGTCTCCTTGCCGGTGGCCCGTTGCTGGTCGAGCCACGCGAAGGCGGCATGGCGGATCGCCAGCTCCCGCAGCCGCTCGTCCGGAGTCACGCTTTGGATCATTCCAGGCGAGGCAGCGAGAGGCAGGAGATTGGCTGCTCAGACCCGCTCCGCACAGAACCCCGAGACCGCCTTGACCATCTGGTCGAGGCCGGGCTGTTCGAGGGGGTAGTGACCGGCGTTGTCGAGCATCACGGTGGACACCGGCACCTTGGTGATCCGCTTGAGGAACGGCGCGGCGAGGGGCAGGGGCGTCCAGCGGTCGGCGGCGGGCTGGGTGAGCAGCACCGGGCAGACAGCGAAATCCTCGGGGCCGGTGTCGGGGCGGTAGCCCAGCCAGGAGTCGAGGAAGGCGACCGAGACGTTGTTGCCGGCCGAGGTCTTGTCCTTGTAACAAACCCTCTTGGCGGCGCGGTCGTTGACGAGGGCACGCATCTTGGAGACGTACCGCATCGGGAGCCGCACCCGGCCGAGGCCCAGCCTGTTGAGCAGCCGCATCATCGTGGCGCCGAGGGTCCCGGTGATCGGGTCGAAGGCCGTGTCCCGGCGGACGCGGTAGACGGAGTTGTCGAGGAAGGTCATCCCGACGATCCCCGCGACCTGCTTGTTCACGGCGGCGACGTGGTAGGTCTCCATGCCGCCGGCGGACAGGCCGCAGAGCACGATCGGTCGCTCGTCCTTGGCGCGCTCGACCTCGATGAGGTCCGAGCCGATCCGGATCCAGTCGTCGTACGTGACGAGCGCGCCCGGCGCGACCTCGGTGATGCCGAACGTCGGCATGTCGATCGCGATCGTCTCG
>DASVMH010000357.1:0-7149 GCA_036384455.1 Marmoricola sp.
CACTTCCATGACTCGGGTCGGCGACACCCGCGGGTGGGTGCGCGACGTGGTCCGTTCCGGGCTGCTCGCGCCCGAGGAGGCGTACGCGGAGATCCGCGGCGTGATCGCCGTCGACCACCCGTCCCTGGACGCTGACGCGACCGCGCGCGAGTGGATCGACACCGCCCGCCGCGAATGGGTCGCCGAGGCGACGTCGTGGGCGGACCCGACCGACTACGAGCGGCTGCAGGCCGCCTTCGCATCGCTGACCCAGCGCGACATCCTGGTGCTGCAGGGCTGCGCGGACCACTGGGCGGCCAAGGGGGCGCTGACCGACTCACCAGGCCTGCGCGGCGTCGCCTGGTTCGTCCCCTCCGACGTCTGGCACGCCATCGACGAAGCGATGCTCGAGGTCAATGTCTGGCATCCCGACACCGCCAACGCCGCCCCGGGCGACGCCCTCCTCGACGAGGTGCTCGGGGTCTTCGCGGATGCCGGTCTGGCCGCCCGTTTCGACGAGGGTCGGGTCGAGGTCACCGCGCGGTGGCAGCGGCGGCCGGAAGGCGCCTGAGAACGCGCCAGATTTTTCGGCGGATCAGTGACATCGCCGCGGATTTTGTGGGCTAATTGTGCTCAGGAGACCGACGTGGGCCGTCATTCGGGAGGGATCACGTAGTCCTTTCGGACTATTTCTACGTGCATGGCGTCATGAATCGCGTCGGGGTCGGTCCCCTTGTCAGCACACCACGAACCGGGCCCCCCGGTCGTTCAATGAGGAGACTGAAATGTCCGGTTCCGAGAACCACAAGAAGCGCCGCCGCAGCGCCCCGCTGCTCTGGGGCAGCGGCACCGTCGCCGCCGCCATCCTGGTCCTGGGTGTCAACGGCACCCTGTCGGGCTGGGGCACGGCGATCATCAACAACACGAACAACTCGGTCGGGTCGGCAAAGGCGGTGGCCCTGTCCGAGGCTTCCGGCGGAACCGTGTGCGTCGACACGGCGTCGACGACCACGAACGAAGCCGACTGCACGTCGATCAACAAGTATGGAGGCCCGGCGACCACGAGCACTCCCGACGCTGCGCCGTTGAGCCCGGGCGGAAGCCGCACCGTCACGGTGACGCTGACGAACACCGGCTCGGAGGACGCCTCTGACCTGGCGCTCACCGCCGACGGCTGCTCGACGACCAGCAACGACGACGGCACCTCCGCGCCGACGACATCGGGCGACCTGTGCTCGGTTGCGACCGTCAGCGTCCAGTGCACCTCACCGAGCACCCTGACGACCGCGACAGCCGACACGCCGCTCGCGTCGTTCACCGGCGCGGACATGGGCCCGCTCGCGGCGGGTGCGTCGACCGACTGCACGTTCACCGTGAAGCTGCCGTCGACCGCGCCCTCCGGCGTTTCCGACCAGCTCGCCGCCCAGGTCCTCCACTGGACCCTGTCGGCCTGACGTGTTCATCTGGTGGCTCCGGGTGCGTGAACACCCGGAGCCACCGCTGCACCACCCCCGAATGACCTTGGAGGGTCGCTCATGAGCAAGGGCCGCCGCGTCGCCCGTCGTACTCGACGGTTGCGTCCCGCCATCCTGTTGTGGTCCTCCTGCGCGATAGCGGCGCTGGTGCTCGCCCTCGGCGCGAGCGGGACGCTGTCGAGCTGGACCCAGGCGATCATCACCAACTCCAACAACTCCACCGCGACCGCCAAGGCCGTCATCCTGCAGGAGACCGACGGGACCAGCACCTGCAACTCCAGCGATGGCGCGCAGACGACGATCAACAGCTACACCTGCACCACGATCAACAAGTACGGCGGCACCGCGACGCCGCTGACCCCGGGCGCCACGGTGACCAAGGACGTCACCTTCAAGAACATCGGCACCGCCAACGGCACCAGCTTCCAGCTGGCCCCCGCGTCCTGCGGGCAGACCCCATCGGCTGGGACCGGCACGCCGGCCGCGGCGAACGTCTGCACGAACGGCGACCTGACCATCGCGGTCAGTTGCTCACCGGGCGCGACATACACCTCGGGGACCGCGTGGACCGACCTCGCGTACGCCGCAGCGGCTCCGCCCACGGCCACCAAGACCCACGCCGCGACCGGCACCGAGCTCAACCCCGGCCAGTCCTGGACGTGCGAGTTCTCGATCGCGCTGAAGTCGACCGCAGCGATCACCGACCAGGGCATCACGGTCAGCCAGGCACTGACCTGGACGCTCAACGGCTAGCAGATGCCCCGCCACCGACGTCGTCGTTCCCCGTTCCGGCCGTTCCTCGTCGCGGCCGTGGCGGCGCTCGTGGTGCTCACGCTCGGCAGCACCGGCACGCTGTCGAGCTGGACCGCAGCTGGCATCACCAACGACACCAACAAGACCGCCGCGGCCTCAGTCGCCTTCACGCACACGTACCCACCCTCGACCGGAACGGTTTGCTCGGGAGGCCCGGCGTCATCGAGCGCAGCATGCACCGGCGTGCTCGTCTCGGGTTCGGTCCCGGCGACCGGGAACCTGTCTGCCCAGGACGCCATCACGAACAACGGCACCGCCGTCTCGTCCACGCTCTCGCAATCCGTCGCCGCCACGAGTTGCGAGCCGGTTCAGTTCGCCAACACGGGTAGCGCAACCACCGACCCGCTCCTTCCGCGGTACTCGACGCAGTTCGGGGCAACCGACAAGTGGGGGACCACGAACGCAGCGTCGTTCAACGGGTCGACCGACTACGGCTCCGGCGTTGTCTCGAACACGACATCCGGGCTGCTCAGCAACACCTACAGCATTGGCGTGTGGTTCAAGGTTGCCAACGGGTACTCGTCTGGCGGCGGACTGATCTCGTTCGATTCAACGCCCTACAACGCGACCGGTACCGCCGGCACCCTGCTCGTCTGGATGGACGGCAGCGGAAAGATCCGTTTCCGGGTTGTCGGCACGTTGGGTACGACTGGTACCGCGGCGACCACGGGTTCGTACAACAACGGTGGTTGGCACTTCGCGCTTGTCACGCAGAGCCTGGCCACGGTGAGCCTCTCTGTGGATGGCACGTCGGCAACCGGCCTCGGACTGTCCGCTCTGAGTGCGAACACGGGTTATTGGCACGTCGGCTGGGGTGACTTCACCTCCGTGACGAATGCGCCGTCGTCCTGGTACCTCAACGGCGCCCTGTCGGGTGCCTTCCTGATCTCCGGGACCGCATTGAGCAACGGCGCGCTCGGCCTCGGCGCGACCACGCCGACACCGACGCAGCTCTACAACGCCTCGTCGGCGAGTGCGTACTCCACGTTGGTGAAGTCCGGATCGCCGACCGACTTCTGGATGCTCGGGGATTCCGGGACCACCACCTTTACCGGCTCCCTGCCCGTGGTCGGGGCGGGCAACGCGTCGACCGCTTCGGCCGCGTGTAAGAGCGTCGATCTCGGATGGAGTTTCACCAACCCCAGCGGCACTGCGACGAGTGCGACGACGTCCCTGTACACGTTCGTCACCGCCGGGGCCACAGCGGTCGGCGCCCCCGGGCCCCTGTCGACCCAGCAGGCGACGCTGACCCTTGCGCGTGATTCCGCATACAACGCATACGTTGCCGGCCTGCATCTGTTCGTCCCGATGACCTCCACGATCAGCACGCTGCCCGGCAACCGGTGGCCGCTGACGTTCAGCTGGACACCGGGCCCGTACACCACGATCGTGCCGAATTGATGAGCAAGAAGGAGCGCGACCACGAGCAGGACTGGTGGGTCCGCGTCGCGGCGTGGGGCGCGGTCGCCGTCCTCGTCGGTTTCATCGTCTTCTGTGGCGTCTGGCGCCTTGAGGGCGGCAAATGGGAGCGGGTCGAGACGCCGTCGATGGGCACGGTCGCGCCGGTGGGCACGTTGTTGTGGATCAAGCCGGTCGACTTCGACAAGTTGAAGCCGGGGGACTTCATCACCTTCCACCCGCCGGGGAAGGCGCACACGACGTACAGCCACCGCGTCTACGAGCGCAACGCCGACGGCACGATCTCGACCAAGGGCGTGATCCCGGCGCCGGACCCGTGGAAGCTCAGCGCGAGCAACGTCGTCGGCGAGGTGCACATGCGCTGGTGGGGCGTGGGCTGGATCGTCGCCGCGGCACCGATCCTGATCATCGGCTTCCTCATCGTGCTCGCGATCCGGGCGGTGCTCTCGCGCGACTGGAAGCTGCCGGCGACGATCCTGCTCGGCTCGCTGGTGGTCACTGCCGCGATCGTCTACTACAAGCCGTTCATCAACGCCGAGCAGCTGTCGTTCGCCCAGAGCAAGACCGGCGGAGCCGATGCGTCGTACGTCGGCACCGGGCTGCTGCCGATCCGGTTGAAGGCCCACGACGGTCCGAGCGTGGTGATGCGTGACGGCGAGGTCGGCACCGTGCACGTGACGAAGGAGGACGCCCAGCACCGCCTCCGAGTCGACCTGAAGCCCGCGGTGCCCTGGTGGCTGTGGCTGGTGTTGATCCTGGTCTGCTTCCTGCCGGCGCTCTATTCGTTGTTCGTCGGCTTCCCGCCACTCGACGACGAGCCCGCACGTCACCGCGACGAACCCGAGCCGGCCTGAGCCTGTGCGGGGGATAGGTGTCACCAGGTGACACCGATCCCCCGCTGAGGAGTGATCCGAACCACATAAATATGTGTGACGACATGTCGCGGTAACTATTTACATGTGACGCCGAGTAGCACTAAAGTCTGGGGCATCCGACAAGGACGTCAGATACCCCGAGTGAGGTGTAAGGCCATGACCGCGACCGCCACGCACGAGTCCTACGAGGACATGCTCAACACGCTGTCCGAGGGATCGGTGCACCAGCACTTCGATCCGTTCGTGGACATCGACTGGGACAGCCCGGATTTCGCCGTCGACAAGTCCGACCCGCGCTGGGTGTTGCCCGAGGCCGACGCGCTGGGCCGGCACCCGTGGTACCAGGCGCTCCCGCTGGAGCGACAGATCGAGATCGGGATCTGGCGCCAGGCCAACATCGCCAAGGTCGGCCTGCAGTTCGAGAACATCCTCATCCGCGGCCTCATGGAGCACGTCATGGGCCTGCCCAACGGGTCGGCGGAGTTCCGCTACTGCACCCACGAGGCCACCGAGGAGACCCACCACACGCAGATGTTCCAGGAGCTGGTCAACCGGCTCGGCGTCGATGTGCCCGGTGGTCCCGGCTACTTCCGGTTCCTCGCGCCGTACCTCCCGCTGGCCGCGCGCTTCCTGCCGGAGATCTTCTTCGTCGGCGTCCTCGCGGGCGAGGAGCCGATCGACCATCTGCAGAAGTCCGTGCTGCGCTCGGGCGACCAGTTGCACCCGATGCTGCTGCGCGTGATGCAGATCCACGTGGCCGAGGAGGCCCGGCACATCTCCTTCGCGCACGAGTACATGCGTCAGACGACGCCGAAGCTCTCCCGTACGCGCAAGGCGTTCCTCTCGGTCGCCTTCCCCGTCGTGATGCGCGTGCTCGGTGATGTGATCATGAAGCCCGGCAAGGAGTTCCGCGACGACTGCGGCGTGCCCAAGAAGGTGCTCGACGAGATCTTCTGGGACTCCAAGGACGGCCGCAAGCTGCTGCGCAGCGTCTTCGCCGACCCGCGGATGCTGGCCACCGAACTCGGGTTGATGAACCCCGTCTCGCGCCGCGTCTGGCGTGCGCTGAAGATCGACGGTCGCCCGTCGCGCTTCCGCAGCGAGCCCGAAGCCGCCTGACCGAAGGCGCATACCAAGGGACATCCCATGCCGTACGTCGTCACGCAGTCGTGCTGCGGCGACGCCTCGTGCGTCGTCGCCTGCCCGGTGAACTGCATCCATCCCGCGCCGGGGGAGCCCGGCTTCCACGACTCGGAGATGGTCTACGTCGACGCCGCCGCCTGCGTGGACTGCGGTGCTTGTACGACCGCCTGCCCGGTCGACGCGATCAAGCCGCACACGATGCTCGCCGAGTCCGAGCTTCCGTTCATCACGCTCGCGGAGTCCTATTACGCCGAGCACCCACACGCGGACCGGCATCCGCTCGCGATCGTGCCCAAGCCCGATCGCTATGAGGGCGAAGCCGTACGCGTCGTGATCGTCGGCGCCGGCCCGGCCGCGATGTACGCCGCCGACGAACTGCTCAAGCACCCGGGGATCAGCGTCGACGTGATCGACAAGCTGCCGACGCCCCATGGTCTGGTGAGGGCCGGGGTCGCTCCCGATCACCAACGCACCAAGGCGGTCGCGAAGCTCTTCGACGCGATCGAGCACGAACGTGGGTTCGGCTACCTCCTCAACCTCGAGGTGGGCCGCGACATCACCCACGATGACCTGCGGGCGCACTATCACGCCGTCATCTACGCAACGGGTGCCTCCAGCGACCGCTCCCTCGGCATCGAGGGGGAGGAGATGCCGGGCAGCACCTCGGCGACGTCCGTCGTCGGCTGGTACAACGGCCACCCCGACCATCAGGATGCGTACGTCGACCTCGGTGGGCCCAGGGTCGTCATCGTCGGCAACGGCAACGTCGCGCTCGACGTGGCGCGCGTGCTAACCGCCGATCCGGACGCGCTCGCGACGACCGACATCGCCGCGCAGGCGCTGGCGACATTGCGCGGCAGCAAGCTCGAGGAGGTCGTGGTCCTCGGCCGGCGCGGGCCGGAGCACGCGGCATTCACGATGCCCGAACTCCTTGGCCTCTCGACCCTCGACGGTGTTGACGTGATCGTCGACAACGCGGGTCTGCCGATCCCCGAGGACAGCCCGAAGACACGGCTCATCGCCGAGCTGTCGCGTCGCACACCCACCCCCGGTCGCCGCCGGATCGTGATGCGCTTCCACACCGCTCCTCTGCGCGTCCTCGGCGACGGGGTCGTCGATGGCCTCGAGGTGGCCCGTACGTCACAGACACCGGACGGGCTGCAGATGACCGACGACCGCGAGTCGATCCCGACCACGATGGTGTTGCGCTCCGTCGGCTACCGCGGCGTCCCGGTGCCGGGTCTGCCCTTCGACGATGCGACCGCGACGGTCCCGCACGAGCAGGGCCGGGTCGAGCCGGGCGTCTACGTCACCGGGTGGATCAAACGCGGACCGCGTGGCTTCATCGGCACCAACAAGACGTGTGCCCAGGAGACCGTCGCGAGCCTTGTCGGCGATCTCCGTGCCGGTCGGCTCACGGAGCCGGAGGGCACCCGCGAGCAACT
>DASVMH010000358.1:0-3361 GCA_036384455.1 Marmoricola sp.
AGTCGCTGCAGACCTCGGCCCAGTTGACCCAGGTGATGGAGGTCGACGTCACCAAGATCGCGCGCCTGCGTGAGGCCTCCAAGGCGGATTTCCTGGCCCGCGAGGGCGTCAAGCTGACGTACCTCCCCTTCTTCGCCAAGGCCGCGATCGACGCGCTCAAGCAGCACCCGAAGCTCAACGCGAACATCGACACCGAGGCGGGTGAGGTCACCTACTTCGACCGGGAGAACATCGCCTTCGCCGTCGACACCGACCGCGGTCTGCTGACCCCGGTCGTCAAGGACGCCGGCGACCTGTCGATCGCCGGGTTGGCCAAGAAGATCGCCGACCTCGCCGAGCGCACCCGGACGAACAAGGTCGCTCCGGACGACCTGTCGGGTGGCACCTTCACGATCACCAACCTCGGCAGTTTCGGGGCGCTCTTCGACACCCCGATCATCAACCAGCCGCAGGTCGCCATCCTCGGCCCGGGTGCGGTCGTCAAGCGCCCCGTGGTGATCGACGACCCGAACCTCGGCGAGACGATCGCGGTGCGCTACATGGTCAACCTCGCGCTGACCTACGACCACCGCCTGGTCGACGGCGCCGATGCCGGCCGCTTCCTCCAGGACGTCAAGGGACGCCTGGAAGCGGCTCAGTTCGAGGTCTGAGGCTTCACCGCAGACGCCTATGTAACGCGGGGTTATTGCCTGTGTACAAGCCTTAGAACGGCGTACGGGCGCACTACCGCCTGCGTACATGTGATCAGGGTGTTAGTGCGGGAAATACGTGTTCCAGCCCTTGTATACAAGCAATAACCCCGCGTTACATGGCGGGCAACAGGCGCGATTCCCCCCGAACCCGGGCAGAACTATCGATCAGAGGTTGATCATGTGGCCGGCGATGCCCTCGACGGCCTCCTTGACCGCTTCCGACAGGGTCGGGTGGGCGAAGACGTTGCGGGCGACCTCGTCGGCGGTGAGGTCCCACTTCTGGGCCAGGGTGAGGGCGGGCAGCAACTCGGTGACGTCGGGTCCGATCAGGTGCGCGCCGATGATCTCGTTGTGCTTGGCGTCGGCGACGACCTTGACGAAGCCGACGGCGTCGCCGAGACCCATCGCCTTGCCGTTGGCCGAGAAGGGGAACTTGGCGACCTTGACATCGAAGCCCTTCTCCTTCGCCTGCTCCTCGGAGTAGCCGAAGGAGGCGATCTGCGGCTGGCAGTACGTGGCGCGCGGGATGAAGTCGTACTCGACCGGCATCGTCTCGGCGTTGCCGATCGTCTCCGCAGCGACGACGCCCTGCGCCTCGGCGGTGTGGGCGAGCATCAGCTTGCCGGTGCAGTCACCGATGGCGTAGACGCCGTCGACGTTCGTACGGCAGTGGTCGTCGATCGCGATGGCACCGCGGTCGGTGAGCGCGACCCCGGTGGCGTCGAGGCCGTAGCCGTCGGTCCGCGGCGCGAAGCCGAACGCGGCGAGGAAGCGGTCCGCCTCCAGGACCTGTTCGTCGCCGCCCGCTGCCGGAGCGATGCGGACCTTGACGCCCGATCCGGTGTCCTCGACACCCTTGACCGCGGTCGAGGTGAGCACGTTGACGCCGAGCTTCTTGTAATGCTTGGCGAGCTCCTTGGAGATCTCGGCGTCCTCGGTGGGCACCATCCGGTCGAGGAACTCCACGATCGTGACGTCGACGCCGAAACTCTTCAGGACGTACGCGAACTCGACGCCGATCGCACCCGAACCACCGATGATCACCGACTTCGGCAACGCCGGGTCGAGGATCTGCTCCTCGTACGTCACGACGTTCTGGCTGAGCTCGACGCCGGGGACGAGCCGGGTGGTCGCCCCGGCGGCGATGATGATGTTGTCGCCGGTGACGGTGCGGGTGCTGCCGTCCTCGAGCTTGACGTCAATCGCCTTCTCACCATTGGCCAGCGGACCGGTGAAGGTGCCCCAGCCGTTGATCTCCTCGATCTTGTTCTTCTTCATGAGGAAGTGGACGCCCTTGACGATCCCGGCGGACACCTGGCGGCTGCGTGCGTGGGTCGATCCGAAGTCCATCGCGGCGTCGCCGGTGATGCCGAACTTGTCCTTCTCGTGCTGCAGGATGTGCGACAGCTCCGCGTTGCGCAGCAGCGCCTTCGACGGGATGCAGCCGACGTTGAGGCAGACCCCGCCCCAATACTTCAGCTCGATCACAGCGGTCTTCAGACCCAGCTGCGAGGCACGAATGGCAGCGACGTACCCACCGGGGCCGGCGCCGAGGACGACAACATCGAAATCGCTCACGCTCTGAGCCTACCCAGAGTCGTGACCGTCGTCGCGGGCGCGTACGGACACCATCACCCAGCGCCCGGCCGACCTGCGCAGGGTCAGGTCGCGGATGCTGATCGGGCTCGTCGGCAGCAGCAGACATCGTCGGCCGTCGTCGCCGCGGGCGGCGACCCGGCCGGTGAGCCGAACCCGCAGCCGATCCGGCTCCCGGTCGAGCACGGTGAAGGCGAGCACCTGCGGTGTCATCGTGGTGACGCGGACCCCGCGACGGTCGTACGCCCGGAGCACGGCGAGGTCGGCCGTACCGGCACTCGAGCCGCGGGCGTACAGACTGCGCAGGAGTCCCGCGTCGTCGGCGCGGTACGCGGCGGCGCGTCGCGCATCCCAGTGGTGGATCACGTCCAACGGGTCCTGAGCGGGCGCGGCGGGGCCGGCGGAAGTGGCGAGCACGAGGACGATCCCGAGAGCGAACATCTCCCCACTGTCGCCCAAACCGCCGATCCGTGCGTCGAGTTATCCACAGGTACGCTCGAAGCATGAGTAGCGAGCTGGCCTTCGACATCGTCGGTCTCGGCGACGACGCGATCGAATACCGCCGGGCGTGGGAGCTCCAGAGGGAGGTGCACGCGCGCGTGGTCGCCGGCGCCCCCGGCACCGTCCTCCTGCTCGAGCATCCGCCCGTCTTCACCTGCGGGAAGCGCACCGACGAGCACGAGCGACCGGCGGACCCCGGCGGTGCCGACGTCATCGACGTCGACCGCGGCGGCAAGATCACCTTCCACGGACCCGGACAGCTCGTCGGCTATCCGATCGTCAAGCTCCCCGACCACGTGCTCGTGGTCGACTACGTGCGCCGGGTCGAGGAGGCGCTCATCCGGGCATGCACCGACTTCGGCGTGCCGACCGGACGCGTGCCGGGGCGCAGTGGCGTGTGGCTGCAGGCGACCGCGAGCCTGCCCGAGCGCAAGATCGGAGCGATCGGGATCCGGGTCAGCCGCGGTGTCACGATGCACGGCTTCGCCCTCAACTGCGACGTCGACCTCGGGTGGTACGACCGTTTCGTCCCGTGCGGCATCAGTGACGCCGGTGTCACCAGCCTCAGCAAG
>DASVMH010000359.1:0-2061 GCA_036384455.1 Marmoricola sp.
CTCATGACGGACCGGCGGTCCCATTCGGCCGCGAGCCGCCGTCGGACGTCGAACTCGCGGCGCATGAACGCGTCGAATCGGGCGAAGGACGACGCGAGGGTGAGCGAACGGGCGAGGTCCGGGCGGGCGAGCACGATGTGCTGCGCGATCGCGCCACCGGTGGACGAGCCGACCACATGCGCGGGGCTCACCGAGAGAAAGTCCAACAGATCGATGAGGTCGGCGGCCAACTGAGCGGTCGTATGGCCGTCCGCGGCGTGCGTGCTGCGCCCCGTCCCACGCTGATCCGGGACCAAGACGAAGTAGCGCTCGGCGAATCGATGGATCTGGCTCGCCCAGCTGGCTCCGGTGCCTCCGAGACCCGCGATCAGCAGGACCGGTGGGTTGGCGGGATCGCCATGAGTCTCGTAGTACTGCGCGATGCCGTGCGTTTCCAGTACCGCCACCGGTGTCTCCTCCCGACTATGTGAACGATCGTGCTGTGGCCCTCCGTCATGGTGCGAGGCGGCTCACGTTGTCGTCCACCGGGGAGGCCATATCCGTCGTAAACTGTCGTGATCAGTCGCACTATCGATGTGAATCTCCAGACAAGGCGCGGATTCTCACCGAAACATCCGTCTCAACACCGGGAGGAGTGTCCGGTGGACCGGATTGATCGGCAGATCGTGCACTGCCTGCTTCGGGATGGCAGAGCGGCGTTTGACCGGATCGGCGCGGTCGTCGGCGTGTCGCCCCAGACGGTCGCACGGCGCTGCCGCGCGCTGCGTGAAGCGGGGCTGCTGCACATCGCCGGCACACCGGATCCTCGCGCGACGAACTCCCGAACGTGGTTCGCTCGCATGATCTGCCGTCCGGGGACAGCCGAAACCGTGGGCCGCACCCTCTCGGGGCGACCCGACGTGTCATGGGTGAGTGTCACCTCGGGCGGCACGGAGGTCATCTGCGCGATGGACAGCACCGAGGACCCCGAGCAGAGCACGATGCTGCTCGACCGCCTCCCGCGCGCCGCGCAGATCCTGCGATTCGATGCCTTCGCGGTGCTTCATCGCTTCGAGACTCCGAACGCCGACTGGTCGGCCGTCGGCGATGCCCTCACACCGGACCAGGTTCACGAATTCGAGGCCAGCTCAGAACGTACGGGCGAATCGGCCAAGGCGACGGTAGTCCTCACCGCCGAGGACGCACCGTTGCTAGACGCGCTCGCCTCCGATGGCCGATCGACCATAACCGTGCTGGCCAAAGCCACCGGGTGGCCGCCCGCGCGCACGTCCCAACGACTCCACGATCTCCTCGCCAGCCACGCGCTGCACATCGACGTGGAACTGAACCCCCGCGCGTTCGGATTCACGGCCGCCGCGTTCCTCTGGATGAACGTGACACCGGGAGAACTCGACGCCGTGGGCACGACCCTGTCCGAACACCCGGAGACCGGGTTCGCCGCCGCGATCACCGGACGGTC
The DNA here is from genome assembly GCA_036384455.1 of Marmoricola sp. Classification (GTDB taxonomy): domain Bacteria; phylum Actinomycetota; class Actinomycetes; order Propionibacteriales; family Nocardioidaceae; genus Marmoricola. The sequence goes on from DASVMH010000359.1 coordinate 1,460, forward strand.
CAACCTCATGACCGCGATCACCTGCCGCACCAGCGATGCGCTGTACGACTATCTGACGACCCGCGTCGGCGGCCTCCCCGGCGTCCACGGCGTCGAGGTCGCCCCCGTCCTACGCCGCATCAAGCTCGCCGACCCCCGTGCCGGGGCGGCGAGCTTGGCGCGCCCCAACGTCACTGCTCGATGAGCCCGTCATAGCCCCAGCGCGGGGTGGGGCCAGGCTCGCCGAGATCGGTACCGATCGGATCGCGCGACACATCCTGTGCGATCGAGGTGCCCCAGTCGAAGTAGTCCATGAGCACGGCGGCCAGCTCCGGCCGGCCGGGCAGGACCTCGCCGATCGCGTCGGCCATCAGTTCAAGCCAGCGCTGTCGGTGCTTGTCGCGGATCGCGAGACCCAGGTGGCTGCGCAGCAGGGCTTGGTGGCCGCCGAGCCGCCCGGTGAACTCGGCGGGTCCGCCGAACACCTCGGCCAGCCACACGGCGACATGGTCAACGTGGGTTCGAGTGAAGTTGGCGAACACCGGCGCGAGTAGCTCGTCGGCGAGCACCCGGTCGTAGAACGCGGTCGACAGTCGTCGCAGACCGTCCAGGCCGCCGACGTC
>DASVMH010000360.1:0-12114 GCA_036384455.1 Marmoricola sp.
GGATGCCCTCGAGGAGGTCCTCGACCATCAGTGTCCGAGCTGGGCGGTCAACTGGTCGAGCAGTTCCAGCGCGGAGTCCGAGATGACGGTGCCGGGCAGGTAGACCGCGGCCGCGCCCATCTCCTTCAACGCCGGCACGTCCTCGGGCGGGATCACCCCACCGACGACGACCATGATGTCCTCGCGTCCCTGCGCGGCCAGCGCCTTCTTGAGCTCCGGCACCAGGGTGAGGTGGCCGGCCGCGAGCGAGTTGACCCCGACGATGTGCACGTCGGCGTCGACCGCCTGCTGGGCGACCTCCTCGGGCGTCGAGAAGAGCGGGCCCACGTCGACGTCGAAGCCGAGGTCGGCGAAGGCGGTGACGATCACCTTCTGGCCCCGGTCGTGACCGTCCTGGCCCATCTTCGCCACCAGGATGCGCGGGCGACGGCCCTCGTCCTCGGCGAACTTCTCGGTCGCGGCCAGCACCTTGTCGATGGTCTCCGAGGAACCGGACTCGCGCTTGTACACACCGGAGATCGTACGGATGACGGCCTGGTGGCGGCCGTACGACTTCTCCAGCGCGTCGGAGATCTCACCGACCGTCGCCTTGGCACGGGCGGCGTCGACCGCGAGCGCGAGGAGGTTGCCGTCCAGCGAGCCCTTCTTCGGGCCGTCCTCCGCGGACTTCGTCAGAGCGGCGAGCGCCCGGTCGACGTCGTCCTGGTTGCGCTCGGCGCGCAACCGCTCCAGCTTGGCGAGCTGCTGCTTGTAGACCGCGGCGTTGTCGACCTTGAGCACCTCGAGAGGATCCTCATCCGCGAGCCGGTAGGTGTTCACCCCGATCAGCTTCTGCTGTCCCGAGTCGAGGCGGGCCTGCGTACGCGCCGCGGCCTCCTCGATGCGCATCTTCGGGATGCCCTCCTCGATGGCCTTGGCCATGCCGCCGGCCCTTTCGGCCTCCTGGATGTGCTCCCAGGCCTTGGCGGCGAGGTCGTGGGTGAGCCGCTCGACGTAGTAGGAGCCGCCCCACGGATCGATCGAGTACGTGGTGCCGCTCTCCTGCTGCAACAGCAACTGCGTGTTGCGAGCAATGCGAGCGGAGAAGTCGGTCGGCAGCGCGATCGCCTCGTCGAGGGCGTTGGTGTGCAGCGACTGGGTGTGCCCCTGGGTCGCGGCCATCGCCTCGATGCACGTGCGCTGCACGTTGTTGAAGACGTCCTGCGCGGTCAACGACCAGCCCGACGTCTGGCTGTGCGTGCGCAGCGAGAGCGACTTGGGGTTCTCCGGCTCGAACTCACGCACCAGACGGGCCCACAGGGCACGGGCCGCGCGCATCTTCGCGATCTCCATGAAGAAGTTCATGCCGATCGCCCAGAAGAAGGACAGGCGCGGCGCGAACTTGTCGATCGGGATGCCCGCCTCGAGGCCCGCGCGGATGTATTCGACGCCGTCGGCGAGGGTGTACGCGAGCTCGAGGTCCTGCGTCGCCCCGGCCTCCTGGATGTGATACCCGGAGATCGAGATCGAGTTGAAGCGGGGCATGCGGGAGGCTGTGTACGCGAAGATGTCGGAGATGATCCGCATGCTCGGGGCCGGTGGGTAGATGTAGGTGTTGCGGACCATGAACTCCTTGAGGATGTCGTTCTGGATGGTCCCCGCGAGTTGTTCCGTCTGCACCCCCTGCTCCTCGGCCGCGACGATGTAGAGCGCGAGCACGGGCAGCACCGCGCCGTTCATCGTCATGGACACCGACATCTGGTCCAGGGGGATGCCCTCGAAGAGGGTGCGGGTGTCGTAGATCGAATCGATCGCGACACCGGCCATCCCGACGTCGCCGCGTACGCGCGGGTGGTCGGAGTCGTAGCCGCGGTGCGTCGCCAGGTCGAAGGCGACCGAGAGGCCCTTCTGGCCGGCCGCGAGGTTACGGCGATAGAACGCGTTGGACTCCTCGGCGGTGGAGAAGCCCGCGTACTGCCGGATCGTCCACGGCTGCGTCGTGTACATCGTGGGGTACGGGCCGCGCAGGAACGGGTCCAGCCCGGGGAAGGTGTCGAGCGCGTCGAGACCCTCGAGGTCCTTCGCGGTGTAGAACGGCTTGATCTCGATGCCTTCGGGGCTGTCCCACATGGGTCCGTAGGCGAAGTGACCTGCGGGCCGGTCACTGGACAGCGGCAGTCCGGCGAAGGACTCGGGGATGCTCATCACGCCTCCAGCTTCGAGCGGGTGCGGGCGAGGAAGTCGAGCGCATCGATCCCCATCGCACAGTTGTCGTCGCAACCGTCGAGGGGCTTGCCCGCGACGATCACCCACGAGGCTCCGGCCTCGCGCAGGCGGGTCGCCAGCTCGGTGCCCCACTCGGCGTACGCAGCGTCGTTGCCGACCAGGCAGGCGACCGGCTCGCCCCGGTAGTGCCCGAGGACGGCGTCGACGTCGTCGTGAGCCCCCTCGTTGACCACGTCGATGCCGCCGGCGGCGAACAGGTTGCTCGCGAACGTCGCGCGGGCGGTGTGCGCGGCGACGGTGCCCATCGTGGCCAGGAAGACCTGGCTCTCGACCGGCTCGTCGCGCAGCGCCTCGAAGGCATGTCCGTAGCGGACCACGGGGGCAGCCAGTGCCGGCGCACGCTCGGGCAGCGTCTCGTGCAGGTTGGGGAATTCGGAGAGCCCGGTGATGGGCCGCTTGCGGTTGGCGACCTGCTTCTCCCGCTCACCGACCACCCGGGCGATGCGCTCCTGGAATGCGTCCGAGGAGGCGTGCAACCCGCCGGCGACGTCGAGCTCGCCGAACTCCGCCCAGGCCGCGACCGCCAGGTCGTCGGTCAGCTTCTCGACCACGTGCGAGCCCCCCGCCGGGTCGGCGACGACCGCGACATGAGATTCCTCGATCAGCAGCGCCGAGGTGTTGCGCGCGATCCGGCGGCTGAACGCGTCCGGTGCGCCCAGCGGCTCGTCGAAGGGCAGCACGGTGACCATGTCGGCCCCACCGACACCGGCGGCGAACGCTCCGACGCAGGTCCGCAGCATGTTGACCCAGGGGTCGTACTTGCTCATCATCGGCCGGCTGGTCACCGCGTGCACCCGGGCGGGGGCCGCGTCGGTGACCCCGCTGAGCTCGAGCACCCGGCTCCAGAGCCGGCGCAGCGCCCGGAACTTGGCGATCGTCGGGAACTGTTCGTCCGTCGCGGCCAGCCGGAACTCGATGAGTCCGGCCGCCTCCGCCACCGTGGATCCACCCTCGACGAGGAGGCGCAGGTACGTCGCGGCCACTTCGAGCGCGAAGGCCACCTCCTGGACGTCGGACGCGCCGCGGTCGTGCACGACGGTGCCGTCCGCGACGACCGCACGACAGCCGAGTCGGCGGGCGATCGCCGCGACGGGCACGACCATCGCGTCGTCCTCGCGGCTGCCGGCGTTGAAACCGCGGATGTGGGCACCGATGGGATCGGCACCGAGATTGGAGTCGGGGTTGACCCCGGAGTCGCCGACGAGCGCGGCGAACGCTTCGGCCGCGGCCATCGGGTCCGCGGGCGCATCGAGCACGACCGGAGCCGCGTCGAGGAGCACCTTGTCGAGCGCCGTACCGATGTCTGTGGCAGCGAACGCAGCGCCGCCCACGGCCAGCCACACGGCGGTGACACCGTTCTCGAGGTCGGTCAGCACCTCCTCGCCGACCGTGGCCGCGTCCGCACCGGCCGCGTACGCACACACGTCCCACGCTCCGGTACGCGACGGGCGACCACTCGTCGTCAGCGCCTCATCGAGCGCCGGGGTGCCGAGCGGGCTGATCGCGATCCCGTCCAACGTGCGCCGGGTGAGCTTGGCCCACACCTCAGCGTCGGGTGCGTCGTCGGCGATCCGACCGGACTTGCGCAACACCGCGGCCGCGGCGGCCTCCCAGTCAGCGGGGGCATGCGAGGGTCCGGTCTCCAGCGAGAGAGACTCCATGGTGCGAAGGATAGGGAGGCGCAGGTCACCTGGGCCACTCACTGTGACCTATCCCAAGCTAGGACTTCAGCGATCGGCCGACGTGTCGTGCGCGTGTTGCCGCCACGCGAGCATGATCACTGAGCCGACGACCACCAGCACGAGGCCGACAGGCATCGCACCGTGCGCGGTCGCCGACGTGCTGATCACGCAGGTCAGCACTCCTGCGATCGCGAGCCAGAGCCCGATCAGTCTCATGTCATGCCGTCCGTTCGACGATCTGTGCCACCAAGCGGCTTCACCTGGAGTAGTCGTAGCACGGACTCTTCGTCCCGAGCCACCACGGACTGGCCGTCGTCAGCGGTGATGATCGGTCGCTGGATCAGCTTCGGATTGCCCGCGAGTGCCTCGATCCATCGTCCACGACCGTCCTCGGTGCGGTCCCAGGCACGCATCCCGAGCTCCTTGGCGACCGGCTCGTCGATGCGCGTGATGTCCCACGGCTCGAGGCCGAGCCGGGCGAGCACCGCCTCGATCTCGGCAGCGTTCGGCGGGTCGTCGAGGTAACGGCGCACGGTGTATTCGGCACCCGCCTCGTCGAGCAGCGACACCGCCGAGCGGCACTTCGAACAGGCAGGGTTCACCCAGATCTCCACAGGTCCAGTGTGCCGTGCTGTCGCTCCCCGGCGAGATTCGTCTCCCCTACGCCCCCCGTTCACCTCTGCGACATCGGCTCGAAACGTGTCCGGGGCACCGTGGTGGCCATGAGGATCGCGATGGTGACGGAATCGTTCGCGCCGCGGACCGACGAGACCGCAGACACGACCCGACACCTTGCCGACGGCATCGTGGGAGCCGGTCACCAACTCCTCGTGATCGCGCCGGGTCCGGGCCAGGCGAGCTACCGGGGAGCTCGCGTCGTCCGCGCACGTCGGCTGGCCCCACCTCATGTGGTCGGCGGCGTTCTGGACGGTTTCGGCACCGAATTCGTCATCGCCGTGCGCCCGGGTGTTCTGGGTTCCAGTGTCCTGCTGCACGCCGGGCGGCACGGTCTGCCGTCCCTCGCGATCGACCCGCCGAAGGTGCACGTACGGGCGGGACGCACCCTGGCCACCAGCCGAGAGCGCCGCACGCACCTGGCGTTCACGGGCGTCGATGCCGAGATCTGGACACCGGGGGTCGATCTCGACGACCACCACCCAGGTCTTCGGGACGCGCGGTTACGCACCGCCTGGGCCAAGGGCAACGGCCTGGTGATCGGCCACGTCGGCGAGGTGGACCGGCAACACGTCGTCGATCGATTGATCCGGATCGCCCAGATGGATGGCCTCCGGCTGGTCGTCCTCGGCGACGGAGCCGGTGCGCGCAGCCTGCGTGCGGCCGGGGCCAAGGTGGTCGGCGCGTGCGAGGGGCTCGAACTCGCCAGGGCGATCGCCTCGATCGACGTGCTGGTGCAGCCGCGCAAGAAGGAGCAACAGGTCCCAGGGGTCCGCCGCGCGCTCGCCAGCGGGGTGCCCGTCGTCGGATTCGACGCAGGCGGAACCCGCGACGTCGTCGTCGACGGTCACAACGGACTGCTCGCCCATCCGAGCCGCAACCGCGACCTGCGCAGCGCCGTCCATTCGCTCTTCGACGACGACCTGCGCACGCGACTGGCCGGCCACGCCCGCGACTCCGTGTCCGACCGGCCGTGGTCGATCGCGATCACCGACCTGCTCGACCGGCACCTCCCCGCCCTGGTCTGAAATATTCGCGCGCCCGACGCAACCTCCCACCCCACTGCCGACGTCAGTGCGGCAGAGGAGGTGGTGAGCGATGATGCGCACCATGACCGGACATCGGGACCCGGTCGGAGCCACCGAGGCACCGACGTTCGATGAGTACGCCGACGCCGCCTGGCCGTCGCTCTACCGGTACGCCTACCTGCTCGCGGGCAACCACGCCGACGCTGAGGACCTGGCTCAGCAGACCCTCCTGAAGGCCTTCCAGCACTGGCACCGGGTCCGAGCAGCCGACCGGCCCGAGGCGTACCTGCGCCGGACCCTGACCAACACCTACGTCTCCACCGTGCGGCCGAAGTCGCGTCGGATGGAGATCCTCACCGATGCCCCACCCGAGCCGGCTGCGGCTCCGCCGGGCATCGACGACCGGATGAGCCTGTGGCCGCACATCAGCTCACTGCCTCCGCGCCAGCGCGCCGTCGTGGTGCTGCGTTACTACGAGGACCTCACCGAACACGAGATCGCCGAGGCGCTCGGCTGCTCGGCCGGGACCGTGAAGTCGACCGCCCACCACGCACTGAAGGCGTTGCGCGCGAGCATCGGTGACGACGCCGCGCCATCCCCTGGTTCGAACGACTCCGAAGGAAGGGGGCGCTGAGATGGCCACCGCATTCGATCTCGAGGAGCGACTCTCCCGTGAACTGCACCTGATCGCCGATGAACTCCGCGTGCCGCCGCGCCCTCCGATCGCCGAGGAAGCACGCACCGGCCACCGTTGGTACCCACTGCTCGTCGCAGCCGCAGTGCTCGTCATCGTCGCGGCCGGGATCGCGCTCGTCGCCGGCACCCATCGATCGGCTCCACCGGTCTCGCCGACGCACACTCCGGCACCGTCGCCGACACCGTCAAGGGCGGCCGTCCACATCCCGCGGACGGCGCCCACGATCCCCTACGTCCTGCACAAGGAGCTGCACGTCGGCGGCGCCACCGTGGCCGGGAAGTGGACGTACGTCGAGCACGCGGGCCGCACCTGGATCGCCGAACGCAGCGACCACACCTGGTGGTACGGCTCGGACACGACCCCCACCCGGATCGCCGTCGGCGAGGTCGTCGGTCGCCCGGTGCTGGCCACCGGGAACGGCACCTTCGCCGCGATGATCGTCAGGAGCGGCAATGGAACGAGGCTGACGGGGTTCGAGACGTCCAGTGCGGGTGAGGGTCTCGGCGTGGTGAAGGTGCCGGCCCACGGTTCCGACGGCGCGGCGGTCACCGTCGCGGCGGTGACCGATCAGGGCAACGTCTTCGTCAGCGGCGGCGGGGTCAGCCTGATGTGGGAGCCCATGCAGTCCGGGCGGCCGTTGATCGATCTGGCGAAGACGGCACCGGGCCAGGTCGTCGTCTCCGACTCGCCGATCGGGACCGTGCTGACCGATGGACCGGACGGGGCCGCGTACACCGCCGACATCCGCGACGACGGGTCGGTCCAACGCCGCGCCTCGCTCCCGTCCGCCGATGTCGTCGTCGACCCGAGCGGCGCCCGGCTGGTGTGGCCGCACTTCGTCAGCGAACCGACCTGGGGCGATCAACTGAGAGTCCGCCCGTCCGCCGGGGGCGCGACGGAACGGCTCACGCTCCCGGTCGGCTGGGGATTCAACCTCGGGACCTGGTCGTGGGAGACACCCGACCTGCTCGTCAGCCGCGTCATGACCGCCGACGGCCTGACCCGGATGGCCCGGTGCAGCGTCGCCGCCGGGCACTGCGTACTCCTCGGCTGATCAGACCTCGGTACGGCCGGCGTTGTCCTTGTTGCGGATGCCGATCTTGGAGCCGAGCCAGACCAGCGGGTCGTACTTGCGGTCCACGACGCGCTCCTTCATCGGGATGATCGCGTTGTCGGTGATCTTGATGCCCTCGGGGCACACCTCGGTGCAGCACTTGGTGATGTTGCACATCCCCAGCCCGGCGGCGTCCTGGGCGAGCTCGCGCCGGTCGTGGGTGTCGAGCGGGTGCATGTCGAGCTCGGCGTACCGCAGGAAGAACCGCGGCCCGGCGAAGGACTCCTTGTTCTCCTCGTGGTCACGCACGACGTGGCAGGTGTTCTGGCACAGGAAGCACTCGATGCACTTGCGGAACTCCTGGCCGCGCTCGACATCGACCTGGGCCATCCGGCGCATCCCGTCGGCGTCGCGCGGCGGCGGCGCGAACGCCGGCACCTGCTCGGCCTTGCGGTAGTTGAACGAGACGTCCGTGACCAGGTCGCGGATCACGGGGAAGGTACGCATCGGCGTGACCGTGATCGTCTCGGCAGGGTCGAAGTCGGAGAGGCGCGTCATGCACATCAGCCGCGGCCGGCCGTTGACCTCGGCGCTGCAGGAGCCGCACTTGCCGGCCTTGCAGTTCCACCGGACCGCGAGGTCGCCGGCCTGGGTGGCCTGCAGCCGGTGGATCGCGTCGAGGACCACCTCGCCCTCGGAGACCTCGACCGTGTAGTCGCCGAGCTCGCCGCCGGACTGGTCGCCGCGCCACACCCGCATCTTCAGGTCGTAACTCATGACTGCTCCTTCCCCTCCGGCGTGCTCGATCCGGGCGCAGCACCGCCCGCTGGTGTCGGCGAGTCCTCGAAGTACTTCTTCAACTCATCCGGCATCACGGGCAGCGGCTTCTCGGCGATGTCGACCCCGTCTCCCGTGGCGTTGAGGGTGAGCACGAGATTCTTGGTGCCCCACTCGGCCTCGGTCTTGGGGAAGTCGTCGCGGGTGTGACCGCCGCGCGACTCCTGGCGGGCGAGTGCCGCCTTGGCGATGCTCTCGGAGACCAGCAGCATGTTGCGCAGGTCGAGCGCGAGGTGCCAGCCGGGGTTGTACTGCCGGTTCCCCTCGACGAGCAGGTGCTTGGCGCGCTCCTTGAACGTCTCGATCTCCTGCAACGACTGCTCGAGCTCGGAGGCAGTGCGGATGATGCCGACCAGGTCGTTCATCGCCTGCTGCAGCTCCTGCTGGATCGTGTACGGGTTCTCGGTGTGTTCACCACTGCCGGTGAACGGCCGCAGCGCCGACTCCTTCGCACTGCTCACATCGGCCTCCGAGACCGCGGGCCGCGTCGTCATCCCGGACGCGTGTGCCGCCGCGGCCTCACCGGCGCGCCGGCCGAACACCAACAGATCCGAGAGCGAGTTGCCGCCGAGCCGGTTGGAGCCGTGCATGCCGCCGGAGCACTCGCCCACGGCGTACAGGCCCGGCACCGCCGCGGCCTCGGTGTCGGGATCGACCTCGACGCCGCCCATCACGTAGTGGCAGGTCGGCCCGATCTCCATCGGCTCCTGGGTGATGTCGACGTCAGCCAGCTCCTTGAACTGGTGGTACATCGACGGCAGCCGCTTGCGGATGAACTCAGGCGTACGACGCGACGCGATGTCGAGGAAGACACCACCGTGTGGTGAGCCGCGTCCCGCCTTGATCTCGGAGTTGATCGCGCGGGCGACCTCGTCGCGTGGCAGCAGCTCAGGTGGCCGACGGTTGTTCTTCTTGTCCTCGTACCACGCGTCCGCCTCCTCCTCGGTGTCGGCGGTCTCGGCCTTGAAGTAGTCGGTCACGTAGTCGAACATGAACCGCTTGCCCTCGGAGTTCTTCAAGATGCCGCCGTCACCACGCACCGACTCGGTGACCAGCAGGCCCTTGACCGAGGGCGGCCACACCATGCCGGTGGGGTGGAACTGCACGAACTCCATGTTGATCAGTGACGCCCCGGCACGCAGGGCGAGCGCGTGGCCGTCGCCGGTGTACTCCCAGGAGTTGGAGGTGACCTTGAACGACTTGCCGATACCGCCGGTGGCCAGGACGACGCTCGGTGCCTCGAAGAGGACGAAGCGGCCGGTCTCGCGCCAGTAGCCGAAGGCACCACAAATTCTGGACTGCGACTGATCTCCGCTGTTCTCCTTGAGCAGTTCGGTGACCGTGCACTCCATGAAGACGTCGATCCCGAGGGCCACGGTGCGCTGCTGAAGGGTGCGGATCATCTCGAGGCCCGTACGGTCGCCGACGTGCGCGAGCCGGGCGTACCGGTGACCGCCGAAGTCGCGCTGCGAGATCAGGCCGTCCTCGGTGCGGTCGAAGAGCGCCCCCCAATCCTCCAGCTCGAGCACGCGCTCGGGGGCCTCCTGGGCGTGCAACTGGGCCATCCGCCAGTTGTTGAGCATCTTCCCGCCACGCATGGTGTCGCGGAAGTGCACCTCCCAGTTGTCCTCGGGCCAGCGGTTTCCCAGCGATGCCGCGATGCCGCCCTCGGCCATCACCGTGTGCGCCTTGCCCAACAGGGACTTGCACACGATCGCGACCTTGGCGCCGGCCTCGTGCGCGGCGATCGCCGCGCGCAGACCGGAGCCGCCGGCGCCGATCACGACCACGTCGTACTGGTGGTGCTCCATCCCGCCCTCGGCGTCACCGGACATCTCGTTGCCGGTCATCGGGTGCCGGGTGGTCGTCATCAGAAGAACCTCGGGTCGGTGATGGCGCCGGAGGCGACCAGGCGTACGTAGAGATCGGTGAGCGCCACGAACACGAGTGATGCCCACGCGATCTGCGCATGTTTGGTGTTGAGCCGCGTCGCCTGGCTCCACATCCAGTAGCGGACCGGGTGTTTGGAGAAGTGCCGCAGCCGGCCGCCGACCGCATGCCGACACGAGTGGCACGACAGGTTGTACGCCCACAGCAACGTCGCGTTGACGATGAGCACCAGGGTGCCCAGGCCCGCGTGACCCCATTGCCCGTCGTGGTTGCGGAAGGCGATCACCGCGTCATAGGTGAGGATCCCGTTGAAGATCAGCGTGATGTAGAAGAAGTAGCGGTGCACGTTCTGCACGATCAGCGGGAACCGGCTCTCCCCCTTGTAGGTCTTGTGCGGCTCGGGGACCGCACACGCGGGCGGCGAGAGGAAGAACGAGCGGTAGTACGCCTTGCGGTAGTAGTAGCAGGTCGCGCGCAGGCCGGCGGGGAAGACGATGATGATCAGCGCCGGGGTGACCGGGTCGATGTTGCCGAACCAGCCCCAGCCGCTGTTGGCGACGCAGTTGGCGGTCAGACACGGGGAGTACATCGGTGAGATGTAGGGCTCCCAGTAGTAGTCCTTGTTGATGAACACCGCATAGAGCAGGTAGAGCCCGACGATGCCCAGGGTCAGGCCGTACGCGAGGGGTGTTCGCCACCACGGATCGGTCCTCAGGGTCCGCGCGCCGATGCGGGCTCGCGTCGCGCTGTCGACTCCAGTTGCCTCTCGCGTTGCCATCAGGCTCCCTTCGACGTGATCTCGGTCACGAGCCGAGTCAAGCCTCATTCTCGCGAGAACGGAAGGGGGCACGCGGAACGCACGCGAACCGGTACGGTGCCCCCGTGGCAATCTCGACAACTGGTCCGTCACTGGTGAAGAACCCACGGGCCACCCGCTCCACGATCGCCCTGAAGTTGCTGATGGCGATCAGCGGGATCATCTTCGTCCTGTTCGTCCTGCTACACATGTACGGCAATCTGCGCGCCTTCTGGGGCGAGACCTCGTACAACACGTACGCAGAGGGCCTACGCACGTTCCTCTACCCCGACCTGCCGCGGACCGGGTTCTTGTGGATCATGCGCGCCGTGCTGATCGTCTCGCTGGTCGTACACGTCTACTCCGCCGCGACGCTGTGGCGGCGCGCGAAGGCGGCCCGGCCGGTCAAGTACCAGGTCAAGAAGCACACCGGCGCGATCCCGGCCAGCCGGCTGATGCGCTGGGGCGGCGTCACGTTGCTGCTGTTCATCATCTGGCACCTGCTGGAATTCACGATCGTCAAGATCAACGTGGGCGACGGCGGCCAGGGCGACGCGATCACGCACAACCCGTACCGCCTGCTGGTCGCCAGCTTCAACGTCTGGTGGCTGACCCTGATCTACCTCGTCGCCATGGCGATGCTGGGCGCCCACCTCCACCACGGCATCTGGAGCTCACTGCAGACGCTGGGCCTGACGAACAGCGCGCGCTCGCGCCGCACCGCCAAGCAGTTCGCGTTCGCCCTCGCGGTGATCATCGCCGGCGGCTTCTCGCTGGTGCCGATCTTCATCGCCGTCGGCGTCATCGACTAGTCACTCCCCGGATCTGTGAGGCCATTTCATGACTGACCTGCCCGACACCACCACCACCTCCGAGCCGTCCTACGACGGGCCGGGGCACGGACGCGACGACGCCGCCGGGTACTACACCGACGGCGAGCCGATCGTCGACTCGACCATCCCTGGCGGACCCGTGCCCGACAAGTGGAGCGAGTTCAAGGCGCACGCTCGCCTGGTCAATCCCGCGAACCGCCGCAAGATCAAGGTGATCGTCGTCGGCACCGGCCTGGCCGGAGCATCCGCGGGCGCCACCCTCGGCGAGGCCGGCTACCACGTCAAGTCGTTCTGCTACCATGAATCCCCGCGCCCGGCGCACTCGATCGCGGCCCAGGGCGGCATCAACGCGGCGAA
>DASVMH010000361.1:0-6423 GCA_036384455.1 Marmoricola sp.
AGCACCGAGTCGCCGATGCTCTTGATCACCCGGCCGCGACGGCTCGTGACGACGTCATGACAGCGCGCCTCGAAGACCTCGACCATGGTGCCGATCTCGTCCTCGTCGATCTCATTGGTGAACTGGGTGAATCCGACGAGGTCCGCGAATCCGATCGTCGCGGTGACATGCGACTCCTCGACCACGTCCTGGAGGGTCTCGTTGCGGGCGACGGCAGCAGCCAGGTGACGCCGCCAGGCGTACAGGATCAGCAGTTCGAAACTGGGGGTGATCGCGTTGACGAGCTCGACGGCGGCCGCGAGGCGCTCGTCGATCTCGGAGTCCTTGTAGCGCTCCTCGAACATCGGTAGCAGGTTCCCGACCTCCCAGTCGGCGAGCCGGGCCATCGTCGAGCCGACCGCCCGGGTCACACGGACGAGCGTGTCCTCGTCGACCCCGGACTCGAGAGCGAGACGGAGTCGGGAGAACGCCCCGACGTCGTCGAGCGTGAACGCCGCCTCGGAGCCGGCATCGGGGAAGCCGAGGGCCCGCCACAGGCGCAAGGTGTCGTCCAGCGACATCTGCGACGAGGCGCTCACCTCGTCGACGGTGAGATCAGGGGTGCGGCCGAGGATCGCCTCGTCGAGACGGGTCCGTCGGTCTTCGCTGTCAGGTTCCTTCATCACCCTGCGCATGTGCGAAGAGGAGGTCGGAGAGCTGGAGCTGGCGCTGTTCGACGTGGGGTACGTCCGGCAGTGCGACCCGGCCCTTGGTGCTCGCGTCGGAGATCACCAACGTGCCACAGCCGAGCATCCGGTCGAGGACGTCGCGCTCGGAGGACACGTCGCTGATCCGGTTGAGTGGGATGTCGTGTCCGCGACGTGTGAACACGCCCGATCTCGTGAACAGACGGCGATTGGTGACGGTGTAGGTGGCGCTGGCCCAGTTGAGGATCGGCCACACGGTGAAGACGAGGACGACGACCAGCGCGACCACCCAGACGACCGTCCGGGCGACGCCATGGGTGTGGATGCTCAGGAACACCGCCAGCGCGAACGCGACGATCAGCACCACGACCGGAAGCAGGATCTTCTTCGGATGGGTGCGCGTGTGGAACACGACAGACTCGCCCTGGTTGAGGTGACGCGTGATCGCCATGGCGTGATCATGTCACGGGGCGGACATGGACGACGTCTCCTGCGGCAACTCGGTGGACCTCGCCACCGGCCTCGACCTCGAGGCATCCCGCCCCGTCGATCCCGACAGCCGTCCCCTCGATCCGCGACCCGTCCGGCATCAGCACCGCCACCGACCGACCGATGGTGCTGCACATCTCCCGGAATCCGACCAGGAAGCCTGTCGGGTCCGCCCGCAGCGCGTCGAGTTGCGCTGACAACGCTTTGAGTACGGCGCCGAGCAGATCGACTCTCGCGACGTCGAGGCCCGCGATGGCCAGAGAGGATGCTGTCGGCACCGGCAACTCCTCCTCGCGGAGGTCGACATTGATCCCGATCCCGATCACCGCCACGGCGGGATCACTACCGACCCGTTCGGCCAGGATTCCGCACACCTTGCGACCGAACGTGTGGTCAGCTCCGGCCCCGTCATCGGGAAGCAGCACGTCGTTGGGCCACTTCACGCTCGCGGCGCCGCCGCACCCGTGAATGGCGGTCGCCACGGCGACGCCTGCAGCGAGCGGGATCAGCGGCCATCGGTCGTCGGGGATCCCGGGATCGACGACCGCACTGAAGGTGAGCGCGGTCCCCGGCGGTGTCACCCAACTGCGGTCCAGGCGGCCCCTGCCGGACACCTGGTGGTCGGCGACGACGACGCGTCCGGGCACCGGCGTCGCGGCCGCGATCTCGTTCGTCGAGCCCGCCGTCGGGAGGAGTGTGAGCGACCACGCGTCGCCCGCCGCCAGTGCAGCGGCGACCGGGTCGAGGGGGGACCGGGCCGGAACCGAACCTGTCATGGGCACTAGATTGGCCCACGAACCGACCAGGAGGCCACACCGTGAGCGCACAACCCGGCGAGGGCACCGACGTGCCTGAGGGCATCGACATCCATACGACCGCCGGGAAGCTGGCCGACCTGGAGCGTCGCGTCGACGAGGCAGTTCACGCTGCCTCCGAGAAGGCTGTCGAGAAGCAGCACGCCAAGGGCAAGAAGACCGCACGCGAACGGATCGAGGCGCTGTTCGACGAGGGCTCGTTCGTCGAACTCGACGAGCTTGCCCGACACCGCTCGACCGCGTTCGGCCTGGAGAAGAACCGCCCGTACGGCGACGGCGTGATCACCGGCTACGGCACGGTCGACGGACGTCAGGTGTGCGTGTTCTCCCAGGACTTCACCATCTTCGGCGGCTCGCTGGGCCAGGTGTACGGCGAGAAGATCTGCAAGGTCATGGACCTCGCGATCAAGACCGGCTGCCCGATCATCGGCATCAACGAGGGCGCCGGCGCCCGCATCCAGGAGGGTGTCGTCTCGCTCGGTCTCTACGGCGAGATCTTCAAGCGCAACGTGCACGCCTCCGGCGTCATCCCGCAGATCAGCCTGATCATGGGCTCGTGCGCGGGCGGTCACGTCTACTCCCCCGCCGTCACCGACTTCACGATCATGGTCGACGGCACCTCCAACATGTTCATCACCGGCCCCGACGTCATCAAGACGGTCACCGGCGAGGACGTCACGATGGAGGACCTCGGCGGTGCCCGGGCACACAACACCAAGTCCGGCAACGCGCACTACATGGGTGCCGACGAGGACGACGCCCTTGAGTACGTCAAGGCCTTGCTGTCCTACCTGCCCCAGAACAACCTCGACGAGCCGCCGTCCTTCGACGAGCCGGCCGACCTGGAGTTCTCCGACGAGGACAGTGCGCTCGATGTCCTCATCCCCGACGGCGCCAACCAGCCCTACGACATGCACACCGTCATCGAGACCGTCCTCGACGACGGCGAGTTCCTCGAGGTGATGCCGCTCTTCGCGCCGAACATCCTCGTCGGCTACGGCCGGGTGGAGGGCAAGTCGGTCGGCATCGTGGCCAACCAGCCGATGCAGTTCGCCGGCACCCTCGACATCGACGCGTCCGAGAAGGCCGCGCGGTTCGTACGCACCTGCGACGCCTTCAACATCCCGGTGATCACCTTCGTCGACGTGCCCGGCTTCCTGCCCGGCACCGACCAGGAGTGGAACGGCATCATCCGGCGCGGGGCGAAGCTGATCTTCGCCTATGCGGAGGCGACCGTCCCCCTGGTCACGATCATCACCCGCAAGGCGTACGGCGGGGCGTACGACGTGATGGGCTCCAAGCACCTCGGCGCCGACGTGAACCTGTCCTGGCCCACCGGTCAGATCGCGGTCATGGGTGCGCAGGGAGCCGCCAACATCGTGCACCGCAAGACCCTCGCTGCAGTCGAGGCCGACGGCGGTGACGTCGAAGCCCGCCGTGCCGAGTTGATCCAGGAGTACGAGGACACCCTCGCCAACCCGTACATCGCGGCCGAGCGCGGCTACGTCGACGCCGTCATCGCGCCCCACGAGACGCGCGTCGAGATCGTCAAGGCGTTGCGCCTGCTCGCCACCAAGCGGGAGACCCTGCCCGCCAAGAAGCACGGAAACATCCCGCTGTGAGTGCGGACGAGCCGGTGCTGCGGGTGGTCAACCCCGACGCGACGCCGGAGGAGATCGCGGCGCTGGTCGCGGTGTTCTCCGCGATGGGTTCGGGTGCCGCGGCGGTGACGAAACCGCGCAGCGCGTGGGCCTCGGTCGAGCGACGCCTGCGCCGGCTCCCTGCGCATGGTGTCGGCGCGTGGAAGGCCAGCGGGCTTCCGCACTAACTCGGGGCCAACTCCTTCACCTTCACACCGTCGAACTTGCGGAAGTCGCGGTCGAAGGTGACCACGGTGGCGCCGTACGTCGCCGCACACGCGGCGATGTAGGCATCGGTGACGAGATTTCCCTTCGCGCGTGCCTGTTGGTTCAACTCGGCAAACTCTTCGAGGGTTCGCGGATCCGTAGCGAACCTTGTGTGCATCGGTTGTGCCATCACCGCTGCTGCGAATTCCCACGCTGTGGCGAAGTCAACCGGCGCGATCGGCGTCCGTCCACTGGTCATCAGGCGAGCAAAACCCATCCAGACGATCTCCGGGACGGTGAACGGTTCCCCCGTCGATACGACTTCGTCCCACCACGCCGAGGCCGCGCCATGGTGCGGGTGGTCCTCAACGAAAAGCGCGACCAGGACGTTGACGTCAACGACCTGCATTGGCCGCCTGCTCACGGATGCGGCGCTCGAACTCTTCGTCGCGGTCCCCGATGGCATCGAACATGGACGCGTTGCTCGTCAGATCGACACCGGGCAGGAAGCCGCCGCCGTGGTGCACGGGCAGTGGCGGCCCGGCCACTTGGGGTTCCTCGCACCGAAGGAGGATCAAGCGCAGCCCGTCTTCAACCAGCGCGCCGAGGGTGATGCCTTCGGTCTCGGCACGCGCCTTCGCGGTCTTCAGCAGACCGTCGTCGATCGAGATCGTCGTACGCATGTGATGACGGTAGCATCATGTGAGTGATGCATGATGCATCACCCGCGCCCGTTCGGCGTGTGCGCGCTCTCTCGCACCGCCCGGATCGCTAGGGTCGGGATGTGGCCGCCACCCCTCCCCGACTCGTCCTCGCCTCACAATCGCCCGCACGGCTCAAGACGCTCCAGGCAGCCGGTTTGCGGCCCGAAGTCGTCGTCAGCGGGGTCAACGAGGACCGCATCGAGGCCGACGGGCCGGGCGAACTCGCCCTCAAACTGGCACAACTCAAGGCGGTCGCCGTTGCCGCCAATTCGCCGCGCGCGCTGGTGATCGGCTGCGACTCCGTCCTCGAGTTCGACGGCCAGGTGCACGGCAAGCCCCGCGATGCCGCAGAGGTGCTCGCCCGTTGGCAACGGATGCGCGGCAACTCCGGCGTCCTGCACACGGGCCACTGCGTCATCGACACCCAGCGCGACGTCTGGGTGTCGCGCGCTGCGGCGACCCAGGTCCGCTTCGCGCAGGTCTCCGACGACGAGATCAACGCCTACATCGCGACCGGCGAGCCGATGCACGTCGCCGGCGCCTTCACCCTCGACGGCCGCGGCGGCGCCTTCGTCTCCGGCATCACCGGCGACCCGCACAACGTCGTCGGCATCAGCCTGCCGTTGCTGCGGCTGATGCTCGACGAGTTGGGCTACGTCTGGACCGACTTCTGGCGGCGCTGAGTCGTCGTGAGCAGACCGCCACAGCCACTCACTCCACCGGCAGACCCAGCCCCCGCGCGATGAGCATCCGCTGCACCTCGGAGGTCCCCTCGCCGATCTCGAGGATCTTGGCGTCGCGGTAGAAACGGGCGACGGGGTATTCCTCCATGAAGCCGTAGCCACCGAAGACCTGGGTCGCGATCCGGGTCGCAGTGACCGCCGACTCGGTCGAGTAGAGCTTCGCGATCGAGGCGGCCTTCTTGAAGTCCGCGACGGACGGCCCCCCGGACTCCCCCATCGCGTCCTTCATCGCGGCCGCCTTGTAGGTCAGCAGCCGCGACGCCTGCAGCATCACCTCGAGGTCGGCGATCTGGAACGCGACGCCCTGCTTGCGCCCGATCGGACCACCCATGGTCTGCCGCTCGAGGGAGTACGCCACGCACTGGTCCACGCACGCCTGGATCAGACCGACCGCGAGCGCCGAGATGGCGACGCGGCCGTCGTCGAGCGTGGCGAGGAACTGCGCGAAACCTCGACCGCGCTCCCCCAGCAGGTTCGCCTCCGGCACATGGACGTCGGTGAAGGTGAGCGGGTGGGTGTCGGAGATGTGCCAGCCGAGCTTGTCGTACGCCGGCTCGGCGGTGAAGCCGGACGTACCCGCCGGAATCATGATCGCCGAAATCTCAGCGGACCCGTTCGCCCGCACCCCGGTGCGGGCCGTCGCCGTCACCACCGAGGTGATCGACGAACCCGAGTTGGTGATGAACTGCTTGCTGCCGTTGACGATCCATTCGCCGTCGACGAGTTCGGCCCGAGTCTTCGTAGCGCCCGCGTCAGAACCGGCACCGGGCTCGGTGAGACCGAAACCTGCCAACGTCCGCCCGGCGACCAGATCGGGGAGCCACTGCTCCTTCTGCGCATCCGTGCCGAACGTGAGGATCGGGTTGATGCCCAGGCCGACCGCCGCTTCCAGGGTGATCCCGAGGGATTGGTCCACACGGCCGATCTCCTCGATCGCGACGCACAGGCTCGTGAAGTCCCCGTCGTCGCCGGCGCCGCCGTACTCCTCCGGCGCGGTGAGGCCGAAGAGCCCGAGCGCGCCCATCTTGCGGACGACGTCGATCGGGAAGTGGTGGTCGCGGTCCCACTGCGCGGCGTGCGGCGCGATCTCGGCCTCGGCGAAGTCACGCACGCTGCGGCGGAACTCCTCGTGCTCGCGG
>DASVMH010000362.1:0-2198 GCA_036384455.1 Marmoricola sp.
AGGTTGTCGAGACGTGGTTTCGACAGGCTCCACCACCGGTCCTCGGCGCCCCTCCGGTCGTCGAGCTTGTCGAGACGTGGTTTCGACGGGCTCGGTCTCGACAGGCTCGACCAACGAAGGCGGTAGGCCGAGCTGACGCCGGGCCAGCTGTCCGGCAGCCATCGCACGACGCGCATCCAGGGACAGGTCGGGGTAGGTGGTCTTGAGTTCCTCAGCAATCGCGGCAATCGCGTGGTCCAGGTCGACCGCATCCGCCAGATCCAACTCCCCCTCGATGCGGCTGGTGCCGGCAAAGGACACCTGCTGGCGGTCGATGTCGAAACGGCGCCCGTCGGCCGCGGCCTCCCGCTGCGCCCGCGCCACCTCGGGCATGAACCGGATGGTCGCATCCTCCACGGCCCGTTCGACCGCAACAGCACCCAGCTTCTCGGCGAACGGCGCCACCTGCGCATCCACGAACCCCGCCGCCTCCAGCGTCAGGGTCTGCGTCTGGGCGGCGATCCGCCGCGCCCGCCACGACGCCACATCACCGTCGTGGACGCGTGCCCACAGCCTGGGGAGCCGGAATGCCATCTCCAACACGTCCGAGACCAGCCCCCGAGCCGCCGGAAGCGAGAGACCAAGGGCGGCGGCGAGTTCGGTGATCGTGAATTCCCGCACCCACGGACACCCGTCCCCGCCCAGGTGCACCGGCACGTCACCCCAGGTCGCACCCTCATCAGGGTCCTCGGTGACATGCAACTCACACCACGCCAACACATCTGCCAGCAGTGCCGCTTCGGCAACCTGGGAGACCCGACGATGCTCACGAGCTGAGGCCAACACCATACCGGCGGCACTGTCGTCGGCCGGCCGCGCGGCCCGGCGGCTGCGGGGCCGATCAATGGTAGTGATGCCCGAGAACATGTGACCAATTCTAGGTTCGACCACCGACAGAAACGGCCCGGATTGCCCTTGCCCACAAGGGAAATCCGAAATCTCTCAACAGACTTCTCGGACCTTGAGCCGGCCCGCGTTCGGCCGTGAGCCGGCCCGCGTTCGGCCGTGAGCCGACCTGCCATCCAAGGCCGCGCGGCGCTCGTCGGTGCCGGCCACCGCGACCTTCACACACCCGCAGGCCCGCGACGCGCCTCCACCCCGGCTGCCGTGCGGCTCAGCCACCGCTCGATCGCTCGCGTGACCTCGACGTGCATCTCGGCAGTGCGTACCGCGTCGTCGTTGAACAGGCCGTGGTCGGCGCCCTCGACCTGGACGACCTCTCCACCGGTGGTCCGGGCGGCCGCGGGATCCCAGGCTGGATCCTCCGAGCCGCCGACGAGCAGCTGGCGGCCAGGGTTGTCCGACATCGCTCGGAGGACATCGGGCAACGTCAGCAGGGGCGTCAGCCAGATCGCCTCGCATCGACGACGTGCTGCCTCCTTCGCGGCGCACGTCCCGAGCGACTTCCCGACCACGAGAACCCTGCCGCTGAAATCGCCGACGGCATCCCTCAACTCGCTTCCGACCCAGTCGATCGTCGCGTCGACGTCGAGTTCAGGCGCTTGCCACGACACGGCGCGCACCCGCCACCCGTGCTGGGCAGCCGCGCGGCCGGCGAAGGTGAGCAGCGGCATCGTCGTGGGGTAGTTCCGGCCGGGCAACAGCACGGCGAGCCCGGTCGACTCGTCCTGCTCGGCCTGCCAGTCGACGTACTCGCCCATGTCCGAGACTCCAATCGCCAACTGGAGCCTAGTCCGTCGCCACCGGTCGGCCCGGATCGCTGACCCAGTCGCTCCAGCTGCCGGGGTATAGGACGGCGGAGCGGCCGGCGACGGCGAGGGCGAGGATGTCGTGGCAGGCGGTGACGCCGGAGCCGCAGTAGCAGGCGATCTCGCCCTCGGGATAGAGCGCGGCGAGCTCCCCGGGCGTACGGAAGGTGCCGTCGGCGCGCAGGTTGGCGTCAGTCGGCACGTTGAGAGCGCCGGGGATGTGACCGGCAGCAGGGTCGATCGGCTCGACGTCGCCGCGGAAGCGCTCCGGCGCTCGGGCGTCGACCACCGCGCCGGCAAACGAGGCGACGGACGACGCATCCACACGCGGCAGCATCCCGGGACGCGCTGCGAAGTCCCCGTCCACGACCGTGGCCGAGCCCGTCTCAACCGGACCGTCGGCCGCCACCCACGCCGAATAGCCGCCATCCAGGACCCGTACGTCCGCGT
>DASVMH010000363.1:0-1519 GCA_036384455.1 Marmoricola sp.
CGAGAGGCCGTCATCGGACCCGGTCGTCTGGTACCGACGCACGAGGCCGTCCTCGGTGAGCTCGCGCTGGATGGCGTCGATCGTGCCACGGACTCGCGGGTCGGTCGCCGGCAGGAATCCGACCCGAGGAATCATCAGCAGGCTCGCGTCGAGCTCGGGGGCGCCGTAGGACTGGGTGAAGGTGTTGCGACCCGCGTCGTAGCCGCCAGCCAGGACGTCGGCGTGGATGGTCTCGCGCAGATGCTCCCAGCGCTCCGCTGGACCTGACAGATCCGGATGGTCGCGGACGGCGCGCGCCATCCGGTCGGCCGCGACCCACGCCATCACCTTCGAGTGGGTGAAGTGTCGGCGCGCGCCACGCATCTCCCAGAGCCCGTTGTCCGGCTGCATCCAGGCGCCCTCGAGATGTTCCATCAACGCACTCTGGACGTCCCACGCGTCGTCCAGGGTGCCGATCCCTGCGTCCCGGGCCAGGGCGAGCCCGTCGAGCGTCTCGCCCCAGACGTCGAGCTGGAGCTGGTCGGAGGCAGCGTTGCCCGTGCGAACCGGCCGTGAGCCCTCGTAGCCGGCGAGCCAGGGCAGCTCGGCCTCGGGCAGTCGCCGCGTGCCGTCCAGGGCGTACATGATCTGCAGCTTCGCGGGGTTACCGGCGACCGCGCGGAGCAGCCATTCGCGCCACGCCTTCGCCTCGTCGAGATATCCGGCCGAGATGAGGGCCTGCAGCGTGTAGGTCGAGTCGCGCAACCAGCTGTAGCGGTAGTCCCAATTGCGCGACCCACCGATCTCCTCGGGGAGCGACGTCGTGACGGCGGCGACGATCCCGCCGGTGGGTTGGTAGGTCAGCGCCTTGAGCGTGAGGAGCGACCGGGTGATCGCGTCGTGGTAAGGACCGGTGACCGGCGTGCCTCCGCGGGTCCACCGCGTCCAGAAGTCGATCGTCGCGCGCAGTGCCGTCGCGGGGTCGACGACCGCCGGCGCGTGCTCGTGGCTGGGATACCAGGTCAGCACGAACGGCACGCTCTCGCCCGCGTGCACCGTGAACTCCGAGACCGTCGCCCAGTCCTGGCCGTGGGTCGGTGCCGGGGTGCGCAGCCGCACGGCGTCGGGGCCGGCCACGGCGATCATCTGACCCGGATGGTGCCGGACCCATGGCACGACCTGGCCGTAGTCGAAACGCAGCCGTAGCGTCGAGCGGAGCGTGACGGCGCCGCTGATGCCCTCGACGATGCGCACGACGTCAGGGGCGTGCCCACGAGGTGGCATGAAGTCGGTCACCCGAACAGTCCCCTCGGGACTGACCCACTCGGTCTCCAGAACCATCGTGTCGGGGATGTACCGACGGCTGGTGCAGCTGCCGCCGGACTCGGGGGCGATCTGCCAGTGCCCAGCCTCCGGCGAGTCCACCAGGGCGGCGAAGCAGGCTGGAGAGTCGAACCGCGGCAGGCAGAGCCAGTCGATCGAGCCGTTGCGGGAGACCAGACCACCGGTCTCCAGATCTCCGAGCAGGGCGTAGTCCTCG
>DASVMH010000364.1:0-4751 GCA_036384455.1 Marmoricola sp.
CCCAGGGTGCCTTCGGGCGTCCCGGTGGTCCGTCACGTCGCGGCCGCAAGTCGAAGCGGGCACGTCGTCAAGAGTTCGAGCAGATGGAAGCTCCGACCATCGGCGGTGTGCGGGTCCGCAAGGGCAACGGCGAGACCGTACGCCTCGCGCGTGGTTCGTCGCTGACCGACTTCGCCGAGAAGGTGGGCGTCGACCCGGCATCGCTGGTGCAGATGCTCTTCTCGCTCGGCGAGATGGTGACGGCGACCCAGTCCGTCGGCGACGAGACCCTCGAACTGCTCGCCGAGGAGCTCAACTACGTCGTCCAGATCGTCTCCCCCGAGGACGAGGACCGCGAACTGCTGGAGACCTTCGACCTCGAGTTCGGCGTTGATGAGGGCGGCGAGGGGGACCTTGCCGTCCGGCCGCCGGTGGTGACCGTCATGGGTCACGTCGACCACGGTAAGACCAAGCTCCTCGACGCGCTCCGTTCGGCCAACGTGGTCGACAAGGAGGCCGGCGGCATCACCCAGCACATCGGTGCCTACCAGGTGCACACCGAGGTCGACGGCAACGATCGCAAGATCACGTTCATCGACACCCCGGGTCACGAGGCCTTCACCGCCATGCGTGCGCGTGGCTCGCAGTCCTCCGACATCGCGGTCCTGGTGGTCGCGGCCGACGACGGCGTGATGCCGCAGACGGTCGAGGCGCTCAACCACGCCAAGGCCGCCGGCGTCCCGATCGTGGTCGCGGTCAACAAGATCGACAAGCCCGAGGCGGACCCGACGAAGGTGCGCGGGCAGTTGACCGAGTACGGCCTCGTGCCCGAGGAGTACGGCGGCGACGCGATGTTCGTCGACGTCTCGGCGAAGTCCGAGCTCAACCTCGACAAGTTGCTCGAGGCGATCGTGCTGACCGCCGACGCGTCGCTGGACCTGCGCGCCAACCCCGACCAGGACGCCCAGGGTCTGGTCGTCGAGGCGCACCTCGACCGCGGTCGCGGTCCGGTCGCGACCGTCCTCGTCCAGCGGGGCACCCTGCGGGTCGGTGACTCGCTGGTCGCCGGCCCGGCACACGGTCGCGTCCGCGCGATGCTCGACGAGTTCGGAGAGAACATCGACGAAGCCACTCCGTCGCGTCCGGCGATGGTGCTCGGCCTCTCCGGTGTTCCCGGCGCGGGGCAGAACTTCCTCGTCGTCGAGGACGACCGGGTGGCTCGCCAGATCGCCGAGAAGCGCGAGGCCCGTGAGCGGGCGGCACTGCAGGCGCAGAGTCGTGGCCGCCGCACGCTCGAGGACTTCATGAAGTCGATGGAGGAGGGGGAGAGCCAGGAGCTCAACCTCATCCTCAAGGGCGATGTGTCCGGTTCGGTCGAGGCCCTCGAGGACTCGCTGTCCAAGATCGACGTCGGTGAGGGCGTCTCGCTGCGGGTCATCGACCGTGGTGTCGGTGCGATCACCGAGACCAACGTCATGTTGGCCGCTGCGAGCGACGCCATCATTATCGGCTTCAACGTCCGCCCGCAGGGCAAGGCGACCGAGTTGGCGGACAAGGAAGGCGTCGAGATCCGCTACTACTCGGTCATCTACCAGGCGATCGACGAGATCGAGGCGGCGCTCAAGGGCATGCTCAAGCCGGAGTACGAGGAGCGCACGCTCGGCCAGGCCGAGATCCGGGCGATCTTCCGCTCCTCCAAGATCGGCAACATCGCCGGTTGCATGGTCACCAGTGGTGTCCTGCGGCGCAACGCGAAGGTGCGGCTCATCCGCGACGGCGCCGTCGTCGTCGACGACACCGAGCTCGCCTCGCTGCGCCGCGAGAAGGACGACGCCTCCGAGGTCCGCGAGGGCTTCGAGTGCGGTCTGGTGATCAAGGGCTACAACGACATCAAGGAGGGCGACGTCGTGGAGGCCTTCGAGATGGTCGAGATCCCGAGGAACTGATCTGATGGCCAGTCCACGAGTCAGGAAGATCGCGGACCGGATCAAGGTGATCGTGGCGGAGATGCTGGAGCGGCGGATCAAGGATCCCCGCCTCGGCTTCGCCACGATCACCGACGTCCGGGTCTCCGGCGACACCCAACAGGCGACGATCTTCTACACGGTCCTCGGCGAAGATGCCGACCTCGTCGGGACCCAGGTGGCGCTCGACTCCGCCAAGGGTTTGATCCGCTCCGAGGTCGGCAGACAGCTCGGCATGCGGCACGTCCCGACGCTGGAGTTCGTCCACGACGCGCTGCCGGAGACCGCACGCGTCATCGACGACGTGCTCGCCCGCGCGCGCGAGCACGACGAGCAGGTCGCCGCCACCGCCGCAGGGGCGACGTACGCCGGCGAGGCCGACCCGTACAAGAAACCGCACGAGGACGACCTGCCGGACGAGGTCGAGGACTGATGGGGCCGACGGCCGGACTGGTCGTCGTCGACAAGCCCGCGGGCATCACGTCGCATGACGTGGTCTCGCGGGTCCGTCGTCTCGCGGGCACCCGCAAGGTCGGGCATGCGGGCACCCTCGACCCGATGGCGACCGGGGTGCTGCTGGTCGGCGTCAACCGGGCCACCCGGCTGCTCGGCCACCTGATGCTCACCGACAAGGCGTACGACGCGACGATCCGCCTCGGTGCCGCCACCCTCACCGATGACGCGGAGGGTGAGGTGCTCCGCGAGTCCCCGACCGACGGTGTCACCGAGGAGTCGGTCCGAGCCGGTCTGGCGGCGATGGTCGGCGAGATCGAGCAACGCCCCAGTGCGGTCAGTGCGATCAAGGTCGACGGCCGGCGGGCGTACGACCGGGTGCGGGCCGGGGAGCAGGTCGACCTGCCCGCCCGCAGCGTACGCATCGATGCGATCGACGTGACTCGGATGGCTCTCCCCGAGGTGGATGTCTCCGTGCGCTGCTCGAGCGGCACCTACATCCGCGCCGTCGCGCGCGACCTCGGTGAGGGTCTCGGCGTCGGCGGCCACCTCACCGCATTGCGCCGCACGGCTGTCGGGCCCTTCACACTCGCCGAGTCGCGCGGCCTCGAGGACCTTGCCGCCGACTTCACCGTGCTGCCGATCGCCGAGGTCGCCCGCCGCTGTTTCGACTCGCTCGACCTCGATGATGCGCAGGCGGCAGCGGTTCGGGTCGGCCGGCCGCTGCAGGTTCGGGTCGATGGCGAGGGTGCGGTAGCGGTCTTCGCCCCCGACGGGGAGTTCCTCGCGCTCTACGAATCATTCGAGGGTGGGATCCGACCGGTCGCCGTGTTCGTCTGATCGCGGTGTCACTGGAACACGCGGTCGCGGCCCTTTCCGCCGTGGAGATGATCGTGTCCGGGGCCACCGTGCAGGCGGTCCGCCCCGGGGCCGCCGTAGAGATAGTCAGCGGCTCGTCCACCGCGGAGGACGTCGTTGCCGGGGCCTCCGTAGAGCCGATCCCGACCGGTTCCACCCGACAGGTGGTCGGCGCCGCTGCCGCCGCAGATCAGGTCCCTGCCACCGCCTCCGGAGATCGTGTCATCGCCCTCGAGTCCGGCGATCACGTCGGGTCCCGGAGTCCCGACCAGATGGTCGGACCCGGAGGTGCCCGTGATCGTGGCGGCGTGGCCACGACACATCGTCACCCGCGGCCCCCACGAGGGTGAGTACGCGCTCCCGGAGCTGATCACGGTGCGTGTCGAGGAGCCGTCCGCGCTCGTCTCGACCACCATGGCGTCCTCGCTGGACGTCGGCCAGACCGAGTAGACGATCGCGAGGCCGTCGGGGGACCACCGGGGTCCTTCTTCCGCGAGGTCGTCGGTCGTCAGCCGGGTCTCACCCGACCCGCCGGAACGCATCGAATAGATGGCGCCGATCGCGGCGTGGTAGCGGATGAAGGCGATCCGCTTCCCGTCGGGGGACCATGACGGCGTGTAATCGGCGTTCGGATCGGTCGTCAACCGGGTCTTGTGGGACCCGTCGACGCGCATGGAGTAGATGTCTGAGTTGTCGTTGCGGTAGCTGTCGTAGGCGATCCGGGTGCCGTCGGGGGACCACGTCGGGTCGGCGTCCGAGCTGACGCTGCGGCTGATGTTCTGCTGGTGCGTGCCATCGGCCCGCATCACGTAGATCTGCGACGTGCCCGAACGAGAGGTGGAGAAGGCGATCCGGGTCCCGTCGGGTGACCACGCCGGCGTCGCATCGCGAGACGCCTCGTGGCTCAGGCGCTTGAGTCCGGACCCGTCCGCGTTGATCACGTAGATCCCGTAGCTGCCGGTGGCTACGTCGACGCGCTCGAAGACGATCTTCGTCCCATCCGGTGACCAGTCCGGGGCATCGTCGAGGTGGCCGGACGTGAGCCCCTTCCGCGGCACTCCGTTCGAACTTGCCACCCAGATCTCGCTATTGACCGTGCCGGGGTCGTCGCGAACGTAGACGAGGTTGCCGTTCACGCCGGGCGTGACCGCGTCGGCGCTGCCGCCCACGGTGACCACCATCGCCGGGGCAGCCGCCAGAGCCGCTGCCGCGACCAGGTGGCTGGCGTGTCGGATCTTCATCATGTCCTCCTCCTCGATCAGTCGCTCTGGGCGAGCAGATCGGAGACGAACGCCTTCAACTTGGCCGTCGCGACTCGGCCGGAGGCCACGACCATCAGATGTCCCTTGACCGCTCCGAAGTTGTAGTTCGGGCCGGACCCCGCGGAGAAGGCGGCATCGCCGACCCCGGAGACGTCGACCGCACCGACCATGTTCTTCTCGTTGGCGGCCAGGATGGACTTGTCGATGTAGCTCTGGTTCCAGATCATCACGTCGG
>DASVMH010000365.1:0-15206 GCA_036384455.1 Marmoricola sp.
CGCCACGCCCACGGTGGTGCCGCTGAGGGGCGCGATGCTGTCGAGGTACATCGGCGGGCCCGTGGGGTAGTGCTTCTTCTTCGCCTTCGGCGACGGCGACGCGGAGGGTGAGTTGTTCGCCACGGGCGAGGCGCCGTCGGATGCACCCTGCGCGGCGGGGGTCGAATTCGAGGTCCGCAACCATCCGGTGGCGTCGCATCCCGTCGTGGCCAGCATGAGTGCGGCCACCGCCACCGCGAGCGCTCCGCGGAGCCCTCGTCGACCGAGGCGGCCCGAGGCGCGCGAAGTGGGGTGTGGGTGCATCATCGAACGTCAGATCCCTTCCAGAGGTGCACAAACGTGCGCCCCCAGGATACGTAGTGATGCCCCGTGATCCGGCATCGGCGCGTTGGCTAATCCGTCACATCGCCGCGGATCGCGGCTGCGACGGCCTTGGGCACGTCGGGGTTGAACACGCTCGGGATGATGAAGGTCGGGTTGAGCTGCTCGTCCGTGACCACGTGGGCGATCGCCTCGGCGGCGCGCAGCAGCATCTCCGTGGTGATGTTCTTCGCCCGGGCGTCGAGGAGGCCCCGGAAGACGCCGGGGAAGGCGAGCACGTTGTTGATCTGGTTGGGGAAGTCACTGCGGCCGCTGGCCACCACGGTGGCGTACTTCGCAGCGTCGACCGGGTCGATCTCGGGGTCGGGGTTGGCGAGGGCGAAGATGACGGGGTCGTCGGCCATGTCCTCGATCCACTCGGGCTCGAGGACACCCGGTCCGCTCACGCCGATGAAGACGTCGGCGCCGTGCAGGCCCTCGCGCAGGGTGCCGGTGACACCGCGCGGATTGGTACGCCCGGCGAGCTCGACCTGGTTGGGCGGCAGGTCGGATGTGCTGCTGGCGATGCAACCACCGCGATCCCACACCACGATGTCGCGTGCGCCGGCCTCACTGAGCAGGCCGACGATCGCGGTGCCGGCCGCTCCCGCACCCGCGACCACGATGTGTACGTCCGCGATGTCCTTGTCGAGGCAGCGCAACGCGTTGTGCAGTGCAGCGAGCACGACGATCGCGGTCCCGTGCTGATCGTCATGGAAGACCGGGATGTCGAGCCGCTCGCGCAGCCGGGCCTCGACCTCGAAGCAGCGCGGGGCCGAGATGTCCTCGAGGTTGATGCCACCGAAGCCCGGAGCGATGCCGGCGACGATCTCGACGATCGCGTCGGTGTCCTGGGTGGACAGGCAGATCGGCCACGCGTCGATGTTCGCGAACTGCTTGAACAACGCCGCCTTTCCCTCCATCACGGGCAGCGCCGCACCCGGCCCGATGTTGCCGAGGCCCAGCACGGCCGAGCCGTCGGTGACGACGGCGATCGCGTTGCCGCGGATGGTCAGCTTGGCGATGTCCTCAGGATGCTCGGCCAGCGCCATACTGACGCGACCGACGCCGGGGGTGTAGGCCATCGACAGGTCGTCGCGGGTCTTCAGCGGCACCTTGGAGCGGACCTCGATCTTGCCGCCGAGGTGCAACAGGAAGGTGCGGTCGGAGACCTTGTGCACCGTGATGCCGTCGAGGGCTCCCACCGCAGCCACGATCTCGTTGGCGTGGTCGGAGTCGATCGCCGAGCAGGTGACGTCGACGACCAGGGCATCGGGCCGCGAGTCCACGACGTCGACGGCCGTCACCATCCCGCCCTGGTCGGCGATCGTCGTCGCGACCGCGCCGATCAGGCTGTGGTCGAGCGCGGTGTGCAGCCGCATCGTGATCGAGTAGGAGCCACTCGTCACCGAGCCTCTTCGTCCGGGCATCCGGGCCTCCTCGCGGGGTGCTCGCTCGAGCGTACTGCGCGTCGGGCTCAGTGGCCGTGGCTGCGGAAGTACTTCATCAGGATCGGCAGGTACGCCTTCATCGACCGGTTCATGTAGGGCACCGTGTGCAGGCCGACCGTCCAGCTGTGCCAGCCGATCTTCAGCCCGGCCGCCCTCGCCGCCTGCTTGAAGCACACGTTCGACTGGTGCAGGACGGCCTCGAGCCCCGCCCCTGCGGCCATCGAGGGGTCACCGAGGTCGGAGGTGCCGGGGACGCCCGCGCTGGTGAACAGGTCGACCTTCGTGTGGCGCAGCTTCGAGACGAGCGTGCCCGGGTCGTGGGCCTTCCAGTTGGCGGCGTCCGTCGCCGGGTTGCCGAACGGCGCGAACGGCTCCACCTGGTTGAGCCCGGTCATGATCGTGGCGATGAGCGCCGAGGCGCCGACCCGGCAGGTCGGGTTGTGGAAGATGTCGACGGCTCCGGAGAACGACGCGGCGGCGCCGTAGAGCGCGGGGTGCCGGGCGGCGTACGACATCGAGCCGAAGCCGCCCTGCGAGATTCCGACGATCGCCCGGCCGGTGCGGGACCTGACCGTGCGGAACCGGGAGTCGATCCACGGCACGAGCTCGGAGTTGTGGAAGGTCTCCCAGTTCGCGATACCGCGACTGGTGCCCTGGTCGACCCAGTTGGTGTAGAAGCCGCCGCCGTCGCCGTTGTAGGTCCCGTCGGGCGCGACGACGATGAGGTTCAGGTTGCGCGTCATCGCGACCGTCTTGACCTCGTCGATCATCGTGTCCGCGATGCTCGAGGTCCCCGGGAGTGCGTAGAGCACGGGGTAGCGCTGGTGCGGATGGGTGCGATAACCGGTCGGGAGAACGACGTCGACGCGCAACGGGGTCGTGGTCGACATCTGCAGCGACGGCGTCGACACGGTGTACTTCACCACGCGGTCCGAGGGCTGGGTCCTGCTGAGGACGTGGATCGCGGCCGGCGTACCCGCGACCGAAGAATGCGGTGTCGCCGGACGGGCATCCGCCGGCGCCAGACCGACAGCCGTCGTGGCGACGACCGTGAGGACGATCAGGCAGGCTCGGGTTCGCACGCTCTATCAACGCAGCAGCCGGGTCAGGAGTTATCGCTCAGGGCGCGATCCCGTTCCAGAGCATTGCGGTGAGCCGGTCCGCCCAGGCGTCGTCGAGGGTCTCGGGACCGAGCAGGACCCCGAGGAGGACGGTCCCGATCGCGACCTGGAGCAGGTCCGCCGCGCGTACGCCCGGGCGGGCCTCGCCGTTCTCGGCGGCGAGGGCGAGCCGTTCGTCGAGCGTCTCGAAGCCGTCGGCGAAGCGGGCCAGCAGCGAGGAGTGCAGGTGCGGGTGTACGGAGAACTCCGCGAGCAGGCCGGGCAGCGCGGCCGCCACGATCGGGCTGGTGAAGATCGTACGGATGCCGGTCACGATCCCGGCGAGATCGGAGTGGAGGTCTTCGGTCAGCGTGAAGTCGAGGGCCACCTCGTCGGGGAAGGCCGCTTCGTACGCCAGATGGGGCAGCGAGGGCCACCGTCGGTAGAGCGCGGGCTTCGTGGTGCCGGCCCGTTCTGCGACCGCGGCCACCGTGAGGGCGGGCCAGCCGCCCTCGACCAACAGATCCCGTGCGGCGCCGAGCGCGGCCTGCTCGATCCGCGGATCGCGCGGGCGTCCGGCACGACGGTCACTGGTCATGTGAACCCCTTCCCTAATTGCGATACTCACCGTAACGTATGCGGCGCCGACCGAGGAGGACCGACGTGAGCCAGGCGCCACCACCCACCGATTTCACGATGCAGCGCTCCAGCCGCGACGTGGCATCGCTCAAGGAGAGTCTGGAGAAGTGGCTCGCCACGCAACTGCCGGACGGTGCGTCGCCGCAGGTGCGGTTCCACGCGGGCATCGACACCAATGGCATGTCGTCGGAGACGGTCGTTCTCGACGTCACCTGGACCCAGGACGGTCAGGAGCACCTCGGTGAGTACGTCGCCCGCGTGGCTCCGAGTGCCGACGACGTTCCCGTTTTCCAGGCGTACGACCTGCAGGCCCAGTACGACGTGATGCGGCTCGTCGGCGAGCTCACCGACATCCCGGTCCCCGGAGTGCGGTGGCTCGAGCCGACAGGTGGGGTGATCGGCTCGCCGTTCTTCCTGATGGACCGGATCGAGGGGATCGTGCCCCCGGACGTGCTGCCCTACAACTTCGGGGACAACTGGCTCTTCGACGCCACGCCCGAGCAGCAGCAGCGCCTGCAGGACCGGACGATCGAGGTGCTGGCCCGGCTGCACGCGATCCCGGACGACGAGCGGACCTTCGCCTTCCTCGTTCCTGATGCGCCCGGCGACTCCCTGCTCGCGCGCAGTCTCGCCAAGACGCGTGGGTGGTACGAGTGGGCCGCCGCGGACCTGGCCCGGTCCCCACTCGTCGAGCGGGCGCTCGCGTGGCTCGAGACCAACCTGCCCTCGACGACGGACGGCGTGCCCTGCTGGGGCGATGCCCGGATCGGCAACGCGATGTACCGCGACTTCGAGCCGGTCGCGATCCTCGACTGGGAGATGGCCGGGCTCGGTCCGCGCGAGCTCGACGTCTCCTGGCTGATCTTCGCCCATCGGGTCTTCGAGTCGATCGCGGGCGTGATGGGCCTGCCCGGCATGCCGGGCTTCCTCGCCGAGGCGGACGTCCGTGCGGCGTACGAGAAGCTGAGTGGGACCACGCTCGGTGACCTCACCTGGTACCACCTCTACAACGGCGTGATCTGGTGCATCGTCTTCATGCGTACGGGTGTGCGCCAGATCCACTTCGGCGAGATCGAGCGGCCCGACGACATCGAGAGCCTCTTCCACTGCAGGCCCCTGATCGAACAACTACTCGACGAGGTGGGTGCATGATGACCGGAGGCGGTGGCATCGCCGGCGAGCACGGCCTGCACGGCGAGTACGTCGGACTCGGTCCCCTCGATGAGTATCCGATCCACCAGATGCCTCGTCCGGTGGCGTGGGCGGGTAGCAGCGACCGGCACTTCTACGACCGCTGCTACCTCAACTGCCACGACCGCACCGGCGACATCTTCTTGATCAGCGGGCTCGGCTTCTATCCCAACCTCGGCACCAAGGACGCGTTCGTGCTCGTACGACGGGGCGACACCCAGACCGCGGTGCACCTCTCCGACGCCTGCGATCCGCGCGCCGGCGACCGGATGGAGCAGCGCGTCGGCAACTACCGCATCGAGATCCTCGAGCCGCTGCAGGAGCTGCGCGTGGTCATGGAGGAGACCGAGGGGATCGCCGTCGACCTCACCTGGCGCGGCCTGCATCCGGTCATCCAGGAGCTGCCGCACGTGATGCGTCAGGGCGGCGGCACCGTGCTCGACGCACAGCGCTTCGCCCAGGTCGGCAGCTGGGAGGGCGCGATCCTCATCGACGGCGAGGAGATCGCGGTGACCCCGGACGTGTGGACCGGCTCGCGCGATCGCTCCTGGGGGATCCGCCCGCAGGGTGAGGCGATCCCGGCGGGCAAGCCGGCCGACCCGCCCTTCGAGGGGATGTGGTGGCTCTACGTGCCGATCGGGTTCGAGGAGTTCTGCCTGTGCATGATCATCCAGGAGGCGCCAGACGGCTATCGCACCGTCAACGACTGCACCCGGGTGTGGAGGGACGGCCGGGTCGAGCAGCTCGGATGGCCGCGGGTGCAGATCCACTACGCGCCCGGAACCCGTGAGCCGACCGGAGCGACCATCCGGGCCACGTCGGCGGCGGGGGAGGAGATCGTCTTCGAGGTGGAGTCGAAGCTGGGCGTACCGATCCATGTGGGGGGCGGCTACGGCGGCGACTCCGACTGGGCGCACGGTGTCTGGAAGGGGGCCGGGTTCACCGAGCGGGTCACCTACGACATGACCGACCCGCAGGTCGCCGGGCGGGTGATGTTCGGCGTCATCGACCACGTCGGCCGGGCCACCGTCCACGGCCCCGGTGCCGGCGTACCGGACGGCTCGGAGGGTTGGGGCCTCTTCGAGCACGGTGCGCTCGGCCGCCACGACCCGAGCGGTTTCCGCGACTGGTTCGACCTTGCCCAGGAACCGGCCAAAGAACCGGCCCAGGAATCGACCGGGCAGTGAGCGACGCTCCGCGGGAGAGCTCGCTGCAGTTGCCGACCCATGAGGTCGGACTGCTGGAGTGGGGACCGCCGTCCGGCGAGCTGATCGTCGCGCTGCACGGCTTCCCCGACACGGCGTGGACCTGGCGGCATGTCGCTCCGCTGCTGGCGGAGGAGGGCCATCGCGTCGTCGCGCCCTTCCTGCGGGGGTACGCGCCGTCGGGCCTGCCCGGTGACTACACGGTCCGTGCTCTCGTCGAGGATGCGATCGCGCTGCACGACCTCCTCGGGGGCACCGAGAGCACGCCGCTGGTCGGACACGACTGGGGCGCGATCGCCGCCGGTGCGCTGGCCGCTGATCCGTCGTCGCCCTATGGCCGGGTGGCTGCACTCGCGGTGCCGCCGCTGGCCTGGCTCAACCCGTCCCGGGCGACATTGCGGCCGTGGCTCGGCGCGGTCGTACGCCAGCCGCTGCACTCCTGGTACATGTTCGTCAACCAGGTCCCGGGCCTGTCCGAGAGCAGGTTCGAGCTGCTCGTCCGCCGACTGTGGAAGCTGTGGTCCCCGGGCTACGACGCCACCGAGGATCTCGAGCACGTGCTCCGGGCCGTGCCCGACCGCGAGCACGCGCGGGCCGCGGTCTCCTACTACCGGTCCGCGCATCGATCGGGGATCGACGCCGCCCTCGCCGACCCGATCGTGCCGCTGCTGTCGCTCCAGGGTGATCGCGACGGGTGTCTCGACCCGCGGTTCTTCCAGGTCGTCGCACCGCGTGCCGAGCCGCCCTCGCGCGCGGCGCTGGTGCCGCAGGCCGGCCATTTCCTCCAGCTCGAGCAGCCCATCGCGGTCGCCGGGCACATCCTGGACTTCCTGCGGGCGACGGACTAGAAGCGGGGCCTCTTGGGGCCTGGCGGTCAGCCGCGGGTGTGGTCCGAGGTGACCGTCTCCTCGGCCGGCGTGAACTCGGTGAAGTCCAGGGTGCGGCCGGCGTTGGCAAGAGCGGTGACGGACGCGGAACCGAGCGGTCCCGCACGATCGATGATCTCCGCGACCGAGACCGCGACCCCGTCGTACTGGACGTGGTCGAGGGTGCGCAGCCCGATCTCCATGCCGACCGGGCGGCGGGCGAGCGTGAGGCTGATGTCGGTGTTGATGTAGGCCATCCCGCCGCTGCCCCAGTTGGTCACCATGCTGGTGGTGTCGGCGATCGCGGCCACGCCCTGGAAGGTCGTCATCGGCTCGTCGAGCACGATCGGGACGGCGGTGTGCCAGATCTGGTGGCGCCCGGAGTTCTGGTGATCGGCGAAGTCGGTCGACCACGGCCGGCTGCTGAGCATGTAGGGCGTCCTGGGCTGGTCCGACACCGGCACCAGGTCGGGTGGCGGGGGCGTCGCCCGGTCCGTGGGCGTCCAGATCTCGCCGTCGGGGTTGCGTGAGGGTTCGAGGAAGAGCGCGCCCGCACGTGCGGTGACGGCGCCGGCCTGCTCGAGCCGGACGTCGACGAGGGCCAGCCTGGGGCTGGAGCGGACGAGCTCCGCGTGCACAGTGGTCAACGTGCCACGTGACGGCCGGAAGAGGTCGACGTGGAAGCGCGCCGGCACCAGGTGCGATCGGTCGAGCTCGGCGAGCAGGTCCTCGGCGCCACGGGCGAGGAGACCGCCGATCGCGACGCCGTGGAGCTGGTCCCAGCTCCAGTCGCTTCGGGCGAGATCGAGCGGCTCGAAGCCGTCGTCCGTGCGCCGGAAGTACGCCGGCAGCATGTGCTCGCGCGATCGGGCCATGGTGGTCCTCGCTATCCCTGCGTCGGTGGTGGGCGTTCGGCCCAATAATAGAACGTGTTCTACGTCGACGTCCGGTGCCGGAGTGGGCACACTTGGATCAGGCGTGAGCACTTGGAGGAACCATGGAGTCCGCGTACTGGATCGTCGCCGCTCTGCTGGCGCTGCTCTATGTCTACTCCGGTGGCATGAAGCTCACCCAGTCCCAGGAGAAGCTCACGCCGATGATGCCGTGGGCGGGGGTCAGCGTCCCGATGGCGGGCGTACGCCTCATCGGCCTGCTCGAGGTCGCCGGCGCCGCAGGTCTGATCCTGCCGCCGCTGTTCGACGTCAGGCCCCACCTCGCTGTCATCGCGGCGATCTGCCTCGCCGTGCTGCAGGTCTGCGCCACCGTCTTCCACGCGGTGCGCGGCGAGCTCAGCAACATCTGGCTGAACGTCATCCTGATCGCGATGGCGGTCCTGGCCGCCTGGCTCGGCGGGGTGTTCTAGGAGGGCCGGCTCAGGGGCGCAGCTTGTCGACGAACTCCACGTCGACCCTGGTCGCAAGACCGGCGAGCGCGTCATCGAGGGTGTCGGCCACGACCAGGTCGTCGAGCACGTCCTGGCGCAGGAACTCCGCGTTGACCATGCCCTGGAGCGCGTCGAGGAGCGGCCGCCAGAAGCCGCCGACGTCCAGGAGGCCGACGGGGTCGTCGTTGAAGCCGATCTGCCGCCAACTCCAGACCTCGGTGATTTCCTCGAGGGTGCCCAGGCCGCCGGGCAGCCCGAGGAATGCATCGGCGTGCTGGGCCATCAGCGCCTTGCGCTCGTGCATCGTCTCGACCACGTGCATCTCGCTGAGGTCGTCGCGGCCCCACTCCCGCTCGACCATCGCACGCGGGATCACGCCGATCACCTCGCCGCCGGCGTCGAGGGCACCCTGCGACACCGCGCCCATCACCCCCGCCCCGCCCGCGCCGTACACGAGACCGATCCCTCGAGCGGCCAGGTCCCGGCCGACGGCGTACGCCGTGTCGACGAAGGCCGGGTCGTTGCCCGGGGCCGATCCGCAGAACACCGCGATGCGGCGCAGGTTCGCTGTCATGCCCGACAGCCTAGGGACCGGGTCAGCAGGAGTCGGCGGTGTTGGCGAGCGTGAAGTGGGAGAAGAACCGCCACGACGCCTTCGCGGCGCTCGGTCCGGTGGGGTCGGTGAAGCTGGCCAACGTGGGGTCGGCCGAGCCTCCGGACCAGAAGTGGTTCATGCCGTGGACGAGGACACGCCGCCCGATCAGGCAGCCGTGGCCGTCGTGGTAGTCCGCGACGCTGTAACTGCGGCCGTTGGGGACCTGGGCGGATTTCACCGAGGTCGGCGTGAGGCTGATCGGGGAGGTCTGCGACGCGCCCAGCACCAGGTTGTTGGTCCGTAGCGACTGCATCAGCGCCTTGTCGGCACACGCGGGAGGGATGCCCTGGTCGGCGTCGCCGCCGACCACGATCCGCGGCACCACCCGCGTCCGCGGGCCCATCGCCCTGCGGGCGAGCATGGCGCTGGCGGACACGGGTAGCGCGACGGTGTTCTGAACCAGACAGGTGCCGTCGGCGTACGCCCCGCCGGCGTTCTCCCCGGAGGCGGCGTAGAGGTCCGGGTACGTCGCGGCGAGGTCGGCGCTGAGGAACGAGCCCGCCGACATCCCCATGACGTAGACCCGCTGCCGGTCGATGCCCCAGTCGGCGATGACCTCCTGGGTGATCGCCGCGACCGCCGCGACGTCGCCGTGGCCACGCAGCCAGTTGAGCGGGCTCGGGAACTGCCAGCAGCGCGCGGTCGGCCCGGGCTGGGCGTTCTCGATCGCATTCGTGTCGGGGTAGACGACGACGAAGCCCTTCGCGTCGGCCAGCGGATCGAGGAGGTTCGCCCGCTCCTGTTGTTCGGCGGTGGTCTGACAGCCGTGCACCATGACGTAGAGCGGCATGTGAGACGTCGGGGTCCAGCCCTTCGGCGTGTACACGCGATAGGGATATTTGCTGAGCCCGCTGCCGTGGCTGAGGACCACAGTCGTGCCGGGTGTGTGAGCCGCTGCAGCGGTGGCGGCCGGGGCGAGCGCGGGCTCGGTCGTGGCGAGCAGCAGCGCGAAGAGCGCAGACGCGGCGCAGGTTCTGAGTCGTGGCATCGGGACCCCCTCGGCACAGCGTAGGCGAATGTCGATGCCCGTGGTATCGGATGGCGGATCAGGTGCAGGGGTCAGGTGCAGTAGGTGTCGATCATGTGTTGCAGCTGCGCGTGCACGCGGTGCGACAGCGGGAGGATCAGCCGGACGACGGGAGCGTCGCCGACGCGGACGTAGGCCGAGAGCAGGAACGTCTGTTGGGACTGACTCAACGAGTGCGGGTCGCAGCGGTCCGAGGGCCGGAACGTGATCGGCAGCCGTAGCGACTGGGCGTCGCCACGCAGGAGCCGCGGTCGCGGGGGAGCCAGCATGTCGATGATCACGCTGCCGCCGACGTCCACGACCCGCACGGGCACATGTCCGGAGCGACGCGTGAGTGCGATCGCGGTGCGGTAGTGCGGCCCGTCGAGCCGTCCCGGCAACAGGCGCACGGACGCGGTGCGCGCCAGCGCCCCGAGCGCGCACTGCTGGCGCCACAACCGCAACAACAGGCCGGGATCTTGCACCTGCATCGGCAACGTCCGCCGCGACCCGTCGACCGTGACCGCCATCGACGCACGCTTCGGCGGGTGCTGGTCGCACCGGGCGGCGCCGTACGTCATGTCGAAGGCGGCGGTCTGGCCCGCGGGCACCGTTTGGTCCACGCGTACGTCGGGCCAGGCGAAGCCCGACCACACGAAGGTCGCCGTGCCGACCGTGATCGCGTGGCCGCTGTTGTTCGTGACGCCGGTGCGCAGCGCCGGGGTCCCCTCCTGGTTGCGGAACTGCGTCGTCGATGCGGCCAGGTCGTGGTCGGCGACCTGCGGGGTCGTGGCGGTGCCGCCACGGCCGCCACAGCCGGCGACCAGCAGACAGCCGATCAGGAGGAGGGCCGGACGCGTCACGGCGCCGCCCCCGGCCGCAAGAACCCCGACTCGTACGCGAGCACGACGGCCTGGACGCGGTCGCGCAGCCCCAGCTTGGCGAGGATCCGGGCGACGTGGGTCTTCACGGTGGCCTCGCTGAGGAAGAGCGCCGTGGCGATCTCGGCGTTCGAGCGACCGCGGGCCAGTTCGCCGAAGACCTCGACCTCGCGATCGCTGAGCGCGTCCAGCTGCGAGGGTGCGCCCGCCGACGGTGGCGGCGCGGCGACGAATCTCTCGACGAGGCGGCGGGTGAGGGCGGGAGCGAGGATCGCGTCGCCGCGGGCCACCATCCGGATCGCGCCGACGAGTTGCTCGCGCGGCACGTCCTTGAGCAGGAAACCGCTCGCCCCTGCCGCCATCGCCGCATAGACGAGCTCGTCGAGGTCGAAGGTCGTCAGGATCAGGACGCGGCTCGCGGCTCCCGCCGCCACGATCCTGCGGGTCGTTTCGATGCCGTCCAGGCGAGGCATGCGCACATCCATCAGCACGACGTCGGGACGGAGGTCGGCGACCAGCCGCAGGCACTCCTGCCCGTCGACCGCCTCGCCGACGACCTCGATGTCGTCCTCGAGGTCGAGGATCAGTCGGAAGCCCGCCCGCACCAGTTCCTGGTCGTCGGTGATCACCACCGTGGTCGTCATCGGGTCTCCTGGAGGGGCAGCGTCGCGACCAGGCTGAAGCCGCCGGTCGCGGTGGGGCCGGCGTCGAGGGTGCCACCCGCCGCGAGCACCCGTTCGCGCACACCGATGAGGCCGTGGCCCGTGGACGGCACGGCGTCGGGGGCAGGTGCGTGGCCGGCCGGCGCGTCGTTGTGCACCTCGACGCGCAGACGTCCTGCCGTCGGCTCGACGCGCAGCCGTGTCGGCACATCGCCCGCGTGCTTGCGTACGTTGGTCAGCCCTTCCTGCGCGATGCGGTACGCCGCGAGTTCGGTCCCGTCCGAGACCGAGGGGACCGGCGAGATCTCCATCTCGACCGGGAGGCCCGCCGCGCGCATCGTCGCCACCAGATCGGCCAGGTCCCCGAGTCCGCGCGCCGGAGTCAGATCGGCCGGACGCCCATCGGCGCGAAGGACGTGCAGCAGTTGGCGCATGTCGTCGAGGGCGTTGCGCGCGCTGTCCCGGATCGCACGCATCGGGGCGCCGGCCCGGCTCGGGTCCTTGAGCAGCGCAGCCTCGGCGGCGTCGGCCTGCACCGCGATGACGCCGAGGCTGTGGGCGACCACGTCGTGCAACTCCCGCGCGATCCGGGTGCGTTCCTGCCCGACCGCGATCCGAGCCAGATCCTCGCGATGTTGCTGGGCATACACCGCCTGGGTGCGCCAGGACCGTGTCCCGCGCCCGAACAGCCAGACGCCACCGAAGACGAGCGTGTCGAAGGCGTAGTCGCTGCCGTGGTCGTGCCACTCGCACAGGAACTGGCTGCCGAGGAGGACCCCGATCCCGATCAGCGCCCGGCGCTCGTCGCACGCGGCCGCACTCGTGTAGGCGACGACGAGGAACACGACGAGGGCCCACAACGTGTTGGAGGAGTGTCCCGCGAACAGCGACTGCGCGAGGGCGAGCGCCGAGATGAGGACGGTGACGGCGAGCGGGAGCCTCGTGCGTACGGCCAGGGCGAGGGTGCTGACGACGGCGACCGGCAAGGTGATCGCCAGCGGCCGCTCGTGGACCTGGCCGGAGAGCAGCCCGCCGGCAGCGACGACGCACAGGACCACGGCGAGCGCGGCATCCGTCAGTGGGATGCGGCCAGCCAGGTGGGGTGTGCGCCGGACCATGGACGAGATCGTAGGGCCGACGCGCCGGCGGGGGATCGGTGTCGTGAGATGACACCGATCCCCCGCCGGGGAGGAGTGGTCAGGCTGCCGGAGCGACCTCGGCGGCGCGGACGGCGCGCAGCTGCTCGACCGGGGTGGGCTCCGGCGCCGAGCGCAGGGCGGCGACGATGCGGCCCGCGGCGGCGGTGACGACCGGGATCCACACCGGCAGCAGCATGAAGAGCAGGATCGGGCCGTAGGCGCGGAAGAGGGGGCTGTAGGTGGCGAGTGTGGCGAACATCGGTCATCCCTGGGTCTCGGTGGCTTGGTTGTTCCAGTACACAAGGCCGAGCCGGGGCGATTCTTAGCTCAGGGGCAAAGGTTCCGGCGGGTGGTTGTGCAGATGCACAAAGGCTCAGTCGTCAGCAGCCACGTCGGGATGGCGGATCTCCTCGGGTTTCCCGGAGATCAGCGGCAGCAGCCAGCGTGCGTCCGGGTCGGCCTCGACCAGGAGCGACCGCACCAGCAGCGACAGCGGGACGGCCAGGAGTGCGCCGAGCGCGCCCAGGGCCCAGGCCCAGAAGGCGAGGGAGAGGAACGTGAGGGTCGTGGACAGTCCGACCGCATCGCCGACGATGCGCGGCTGGATGACGGTCTGGATGACGACGTTGATCACGCAGTAGGCGACGATCACGATCACCATCTCGGAGACGCCTCCGTCGAGGAGGCCCAGGAGCGCCGGCGGGACCAGCCCGATGATGAAGCCGATGTTGGGGATGAAGTTCGTGACGAAGGACAGCACGCCCCACACGAACGCGCCGGGCACGCCGATGATGGCCAGCACGGCGGTGTCGATGATCGCCACGATGAGCCCGAAGACGGTGGAGACGACCATGTAGCTGCGGGTGCCGGCGGCGAAGTTCTCCACCGCGTTGACCAGGTCGGGGCGCGCGCGCTTCGCCGCCTGCAGGCCGCGCAGGGTGCCGGGGGTGTCGAAGGTCATGAACAGCAGCACCAGCGCGATGAAGAACAGGTTGGTCAGCACGTTGAGGATCGCGCCGAGGATGCTGGTCGCTGCGGAGACGAGCTTGCCGATGTCGAGCGCCTTGGCCGCCTTCTCGACCTGGTCCTGCCCCACGCCACGCGCCTGCAGCCAGTTGCCGGCGTCGTTGATGATGTCGTCGAACTTCCCGCTGTAGTGCGGGACGAGCACGGCCAGCCGGCCGACGGCGACCACCAGTGACAAGGTGATCGCGATGATGATCGCGTAGGTCACGACCACCACGAAGACCGACGCCGCCCAGCGCGGCAGCCCCTTGCGCTCGAGCCACGTGCGCCACGGATGCACCGTGACCACGAGGACCAGGGCCAGGAACGTCGGACCCAGGATCCCGGAGATCGAGCGCACTCCGGCCAGGGTGATGGTCAGCGCCGCGGCGGCGAGGAGGACGACGACCGCACGCGGCAGCGTGCGCTCGGTGTGCGAGATCTCGGAGGGAGTGGTGGGTGCGGCCACGGGGAGAACGTACCGGCTCAGCGCGCGGTGGCGCAGTCGTGGCAGATGCCGAAGACCTCGATGGTGTGATCGACCTCGGTGTAGCCGTACTTCTCGGCGATCTCGTCGGCCCAGCGCTCCACCGCGCGACCGGCGACCTCCTCGGCCCGGCCGCACGACCTGCAGACCAGATGGTGATGGTGACCGGCGGTGGTGTCGCCGCAGAAACGGTAGGTCGTCTCGCCGTCCGGGTTGTGGATCACGTCGGCGGCGCCGGTCTCGGTCAGTGCCTGCAGATGGCGGTAGACGGTCGACAGGCCGATCTTGTGTCCGTCCGCACGCAGCGAGGCGTACACCTCCTGGGCGCTGCGGAACCCCTCCTGCGCGGTGAGCGCGTCGCGCACGGCGGCGCCCTGCGCGGTGGCGCGGTGCGCGGTCGGGGAGGTCTCGTCGGTGCCCATGATCCCTCCAGCCTAATCGGTAATCGTTCCCGATTAGGCCACGATGCGGAATAGCTCACAGTTTGGTAAGGCATGCCTATCTTCGGTGTTAGGGTGCCGCGTATGGGCAAGGCGCTGAAGCTTCCGAAGACGGAGTGCTGCGCATCCACGACACGATGCGTGCGCTGCCCGATCCGCATGCTCAAGGACGGCGACCTGCCCGAGGGCTACACCGTCCACAAGCGCAAGCTCGTCCGGATCGACGAGAAGGGCCGGCGCCGCAAGGCGAAGAAGGCCAAGCTGGAGGTCGCGGTCAAGCGGGCCCAGAAGACCCAGAAGGCCCAGAAAGCGCAGAAGAAGGCCCAGAAGGCCCAGAAGGCACCGCGCGCCGCATAGGTCCCGGCCGCGTACGGCTAGATCCAGCGCTTGAACCAGATCCGGTGCAGCCATTCGGAGTTGGTGAGCAGCCCGTCGGTGTAGATCGGCCAGAAATACGCAAAGTTCGCCACCACTGCGAAAACGATGACTCCTGCGACGATCGCCCCGTTGCGCCGGCGCACGGCTGAGGCGCCGCGCGGACCCAGGATCATGCCGAGCAGCATCACCGCGCCGAGGATCAGGAAAGGCTCGAACGTGATCGCGTAGTAGCTGAAGATCGGCCGGTTGTCATAGCGGAACCACGGCAGCCAGAGCACGGCGACCGGCACGATCACGAGACCGTAGCGCCAATCGCGGCGGGCGATCCAGGTGATCGCCGCGGCGATCAGGGCGAGC
>DASVMH010000366.1:0-2343 GCA_036384455.1 Marmoricola sp.
CGCTGCCCTGGATCGCGGCACCCTCGGAGTTGGACGCCCTGTGGAACCGGTTGAACACCATCGGGAGATCCTCGTCGGGGATACCCATGCCGGTGTCGGCGACCTCCAGGCACCACCAGGGCGACCGGCCGCGGAGGTAGACGCTGATCGAGCCGCCGTCGGGGGTGAACTTGACGGCGTTGCGCACCAGGTTGGTGATCAGCCGTTCGAGGTGATCGGGGTCGCCGTGGATCAGCACCGGTTCGTCGGGCAGCACGACGTCGAGCTTGAGCTGGCGACCGTGCAGACCGGGACGGAAGACCTCCTGGGAGCGCTGCACGACCTCACGCAGGTCGAGCTCGACGTCGGCGAGCGCCACGCCGAGGTCTTCGACGCTCGACATCGTGAGCAGGTCGTCGATCAGCGTGAGCAGGCGCTTGCTGTTCTGCCCGATCCGCTCGTGTGCGGCCATCTGCTCGCCGCTGAGTGGGCCGTACATGCCGTCGGCGAGCATCTCGAGGTATCCGACGA
Organism: Marmoricola sp.; assembly: GCA_036384455.1. GTDB lineage: Bacteria > Actinomycetota > Actinomycetes > Propionibacteriales > Nocardioidaceae > Marmoricola. The sequence continues at coordinate 511 of DASVMH010000366.1, forward strand.
TGTTCGTGATCGGGGTGCGCAACTCGTGGCTCACCGAGGACACGAAGGTCTCCTTGGCGCGCTCGATGTCACTGAGGCGCTCCTTGGCCTCGCGCTCCATCCGGATGACCTCGTCGAGGGACTCCTGGGCCTGGGCGCGTTCGGTGACGTCGCTCGCGGTGGCGACCCGGCCGAGCAGGGTGCCTTCGGAGTCGACGACGGGCGCGATCGCGAGCGACAGCGTGTGCGGCTCGTCGTCCTTGCCGGTGACCTGGACCTCGAGGCCGCGCTCGCCCACGGGTCCGGTGCTGCGCTCCGAGAGGGCGGCGATGATCGCGTCGTGGCGGGGCGGGCAGCCGAGTTGCTCGGCGAGACGGCTGACCTCCTCGTCGGTCTGGAACATCCGCAGGGTGCGGCCGACGACCTCGGCCGGCTCGTAGCCGAGGATCCGTTGGGCGCCGGGGTTGAAGACCTCGATCACCCCCTCGGGGTCGAGACTGAGCACCGCAATGTCGCCGACCCCGTCGAGGATCGTGTCCGTCCACAGCTGCGCCTCCTCGGCCCGGCGCTGCGCCGAGCTCTGCCGGCTGTGCCCGATGGCGAGCGGCAGGGTTGCGGCGACGCAGGCCACCACGAAGAGTCCGGCCGCCCACCACGGCGCGGCGGTGCCCTTGTCGGCGAGGTGGTCCGCGGCGAACGGTCCTCGGTCCAGCCACGTCGTCACTCCCGCGGTGGCGGCGACCAGCACCAGTTGGGTGATCAGTTCGCGCAGCGGTGCTCGAAGCGCCGACCAGACGAGCACCGGAACGATGAGGAGCGGTGCGTACGGCACGTGCAGCGGCCCGAGGACCACCGCGGCCACGACAATGAGCACCGCCCAGCGCGCGGTCCGCTCCCGCACCCCTCCGGTGTCCAGTCCGCGTGTCGCGGCATGGTCGTACGCCCGGGCCATGTTCCCTCCCTTTGCAACAGGTCCTGGCCCCATTGTCGTGTGTTCTGCGTCTCCGCGAACCGATTTCGAAGAACCCGTGCTCGGCTGCTAAGGTTCCAACCGCTTCACGCGCCATTAGCTCAATTGGCAGAGCAGCTGACTCTTAATCAGCGGGTTCGGGGTTCGAGTCCCTGATGGCGCACCGAAGCTGCAGGTCAGAGGGTTGTCGCCCGCTGACCTGCAGTGCTTTTTGGACGCGGCGCTACCCCTGCGGATCGGGGTCACGATCCCGCTTGATGCTCCTGTGGCGGCGGCGTTCGCGCCACTCCGAGAGCTCCTGGGCGCCGATGCCGGTCGCGGGGGCGATCAGATAGATCCATCGCATCGGGACGTCGGCGATCATGAGGGCGATGGTGACGACGCCGGTGAGGGCGTACCACCGGTTCTTCGAGCGCAGTGCTCGTCGAAACCAGCCGGGGGGCGAGCTGCCGTTGGTCTTGAAAAGGTCCATGCCATGCGTCTTTCGTCGGCCGGGCAGCGCCCGGCGCGTCCACCACGTCGGCGTCCGCACCCCGATTGCGCCACACACATCCGACACAAACATCGCCAAACACCGACGCAGCGGCCGCTGCGCTGCTACAACGACAGAAGGGGCGAGTCGGGCTCGCTGAGGTCGCAGGGGGCATCGGTTGGGGCAGGTCATCGTCCAGGTGGTGGGCGCGCTGCTGGGCACCGCCGGTCTGCTCCTGGCGCCACTGCTGGGTATGGCCGCGGGCGAGCAACTCCGCTCCGCGCCCCGACACCCGGCTGCGAACACGGCGTCGAACACCGCGTTGCACGCGTTGGACCAGTTGCGCGTGAAGGGCCGCGGCCCGATGACCGGCTACGACCGCGATCGCTTCGGTTACGAATGGCTGGACGCC
>DASVMH010000367.1:0-2442 GCA_036384455.1 Marmoricola sp.
CCGAAGTTGAGACAGTCGCTGACCGCCAGCGGAGTGGCGCCGCCGGTGCTCACGTTGCGATAGGCCTCGGCGAGCGCGAGCTGCGCTCCGGCGTACGGGTCGAGTAGGGCGAAGCGCCCGTTGCAGTCGGTGGCGATCGCAACCCCGAGGTCGGTGCTCTCGTCGACGCGGATCATGCCGGAGTCGGAGGGCTGTGCGAGGACGGTGTTGCCCTGCACATAGCGGTCGTACTGGTCGGTGATCCAGGACTTGTCGCACAGGTTCGGGCTGGCGACGAGACGCAACAACGTCTCGCGCAACTCGTCGCCGGTGTTCGGCCGAGGCAGAGTCTCGGCACCATCGGCCTGCAATGCGTCCTGCCAGTCGGGTCGGGTGTACGGACGCTCGTAGGTCGGGCCGTCGTGCGCCACCGAGCGGGGCGGAACGTCCACGACCTGCTCTCCGTGCCAGGAGATCTGCAACCGGCCGCTCCCAGTGACCTCGCCGATGACGACCGCCTCGACGTCCCATTTCGCGCAGACCGCCATGAAGGCCTCGATGTCGCCGGGCTCGACGACCGCCATCATCCGCTCCTGGGACTCGCTCATCAGGATCTCTTCGGGCGAGAGCGTCGAGTCACGCAGCGGCACCCGGTCGAGCTCGACGGACATGCCGCCGTCACCGGCACTGGCCAACTCGGACGTGGCGCAGGAGAGCCCGGCGCCGCCGAGGTCCTGGATGCCGGCGACGACACCGGCCCTGAAGAGCTCGAGGGTGCACTCGATGAGCAGCTTCTCCATGAACGGGTCGCCGACCTGGACGCTGGGTCGCTTCGCGGGACCGTCGGCGTCGAAGGTCTCGCTCGCCAGCACCGACACGCCACCGATGCCGTCGCCGCCGGTGCGCGCGCCGTAGAGGACCACGAGGTTGCCCTCACCCGACGCCTTGGCCAGGTGCAGGTCCTCATGGCGCAGCACGCCGACGCAGAGCGCGTTCACCAGCGGGTTGCCGAGGTAGGTCTCGTCGAAGACTGCCTCGCCGCCGATGTTGGGCAGCCCGAGGCAGTTGCCGTACCCGCCGACGCCGGCGACGATCCCGGGCAGCACCCGGTGGGTGTCATCAGCGTCCAACGGTCCGAAGCGAAGGGGGTCCATGACGGCGACCGGGCGCGCACCCATCGCGATGATGTCGCGCACGATGCCGCCGACACCGGTCGCGGCGCCCTGATACGGCTCGACGTACGACGGGTGGTTGTGCGACTCGACCTTGAAGCTGACCGCATAACCCTGGCCGATGTCGATGACGCCGGCGTTCTCACCGATGCCCGCCAGCGTCTTGCCCCGGGGGGTCTCCTGAGGAAGTTCGCCGAACTGCTTGAGGTGCACCTTGGAGGACTTGTACGAGCAGTGCTCGCTCCACATCACCGAATACATCGCGAGCTCGGCGCTCGTGGGTCGGCGGCCGAGGATCTCACGGATGCGGGCGTACTCGTCCTCCTTGAGTCCGAGGTCAGCCCAGGGCTGCTCGCGGTCGGGATCGGACGCGGCGACTGCGACGGTGTCCAGCACGCGCCAAATCTATCGGCCGAGGCTCACGTCGAGGCGAGCAGCCCGTCGGCCACGACCTCGAGGAGCGGACGCACGCTCTCGACCGGCAGGTCCGCGTTGTCAGCCACGGTGGCCACACCGCCGACGAGGCGGGAGACCTGGATCGGGTCGCTGCCCTCGCGCAGCGCGTGTTCGGCACCGAGCCTGTCCAGGACGCGCTCGTTGGCGGCGACCAGCACCTGACACTTCGTCACGATCGGCGAGTCGGGATCCCCGATCGCCGAGGTGATCTTCGCGGGGCTGCCTTTGTACGCGCTGACGAGCGCGACGTAGCTCTCGAACCAGTTGAGCAGCAGGTCACGAGGCGATCCCTCGAAGGCCAGTGCCTTCTCGACGGTCTCGTCGACGCGCGTCACCCACGACTGCAGGATCGCGTCGACGAGTTCCTCGCGATTGGGGAAGTGGCGGTAGAGGGTGCCCGGGCCGACACCGGCGCGCTTGGCGACCGCGTCGAGCGAGGCGTCGTACCCCTGCTCGCGGAAGACCGCGCGGGCCGCCTCGACGATCCGCGCACGGTTGCGCTGCGCGTCCGCACGCATGCCGACACCCACTTTCGCCAAATCTCTTGCTAAACGGAGACAGTCTCCGTATCGTAGCTCGAACCGGAGAAGTTCTCCGGAAACAGTCTACGTCGGCTCACGAGGCCAGAACAGGACTTCATCCACATGTCTTCGATCACTTTCCGACCACGGACCACAGCGCCCACCCGCGCGCGCCTCGGTCTCGCGGTCATCCTCGTCGCCCAGCTGATGCTGGTGCTCGACGCCACCGTCGTGAACGTCGCGCTGCCACACATCGGCTCCGACCTGCACTTCGACGCCGCCTCCCTCTCCTGGGTGCTCAACGGCTACACCCT
>DASVMH010000368.1:0-1922 GCA_036384455.1 Marmoricola sp.
CCGCTCGCGGACGACCATCGTCGGCATCGGGGGAGCGGAGTCCTGAAGTTGGGTGAGCTGGTCGCGATACGGCGCGGCGACGTCCTCGGGCAACGCCGCCTCGAAGATCGACATGGCCTGACCGAATTTCATCGCGCCGCCCTTGAGCTCACCCAGGGTGCGGAACAGCTGCTCCGCGGTGCGCTGCTGGATCTCCGTCATCACCGTCTCGGCGGGGGTGCCGCCGAGACGGCGGCCGAGCCCGACGGCGCTGCGACCGGCGTACCCCAACGGCAGCGCGGCCAGCTTGGCCGTCCGGGCGACCGCCTTCCGGGGGAGTTCAGGTCCGCTCACCCCTCAATTGTGCCGTGCGGACCGGAAGGATCAGGACACATCCCCCTGACCGCACACACATTCGGGGTGGCGCAGCCACGACGTCGCGTTGACCCCGGTGTCCATCAGCGCGACCGTCGTGGACAGCGTGACCGGCCGCCCTCCCTCGCGCCAGATGCTCAGATCGCGGGCCGCCCAGGCGAGCGCGAGCGCCGCCGCCGCGGGTGGACCCTCGTCGGTGCAGCCGTCGAGACGGGGTTCGTGGATGTAGCGGTAGAGCACCGCGACGTACTCCGGATCGACATCCTGGCGGTGGGCGTCGATGCACCGGAGGCATGCCGTCTCGCCGGGCACGACGAACGGTCCGACGGTCACGACACCGTCGATCAGGCGGACGAGCAGGTGTGGTCGGGCACTGAGCAACCACGGGTCGATCAGTTCGCGCTCGGGCTCTCCGCTGGCCACGAGCAGGCCGGGGACCGAGGGCGCCGCGACCGACTCGGGGTCGCGCTCCAACCCGGCGGTGTGCAGCGCTCTCGTCAGTGCGGCGGCGCTGCCCAGATCGCCGATGACCAGGACCGATCGCTCTCGTGCCCGCGGCCGGGCCAGGAGCCCGGCCTCGTCGAGGCGGGTGATGACGTCGAGGTCGCGCTGTTCGCCGGGCAGTCGGCGACCGTGTTGCAACAACTCCATCGCCGTCGCGGAGCGTGACTCGGTGGCGACGACGACCTGCCGGTCCAACGTGATGCCGGCCTGGAGTCGGTCGCGACCGCGCGCGACGACCCGTACGCCTGCGGCCAGCCGTGGGAACGTGTCGGGCTCGGGATCCATGCAGCGACCGTAGGCAGGTCGTCGTCGGATGCGCGAGGGTCGGTTCGTCACCTGTGGAAAACAGACGTCGGCGGAGTCCCGGAGGACTCCGCCGACGGCTATGAACGAATCGTTGGTGAGGCTCAGGCCTTGCCGAGGATCCGGTTGAGGTTGGTGCCGCAGACGGGGCAGACGGCCTTGGCCATCTTGGTGCCCTTGTCGTTGACGCGAACCTCGCCGCTGGCCTCGCGCTTCTCCTTGCACTTCACGCAGTAGAACTCGCCGCTCCAGGTCTCCGCCATGACGGCCTCCTTCGCTGTTGCCTGGTCGTCGCGGCGGGGACTTGTCCCGCCGGGGTCCGGGGGTGTGGACCGCCTTCGACACTAGTCCACCGACGCCCCGGAATCGCGGAGGGGGCCACGCTCAGCGCACGCGTGTCCCCGCGGGCCGCCGGCAGGCGTACAACGGTGATTTCCGTCATTTCGAACAGGTTCGCCGTGCCGTACCCTCGCGGCCATGGCGAACCCCGGAACCGAGCTCACCTTCCTCAGCGTCGAACGTCCCTCCGACGGCGTGGTCGTGCTGAGGCTCAACGACCCCGATCGGCGCAACGTGATGTCCGATGACATGACCGAGTCATGGGGTCGCGCGCTCACCGAGATCAAGGCCGATCCGTCGGTGCGCGTCGTTGTCGTGACCGGCGCGGGCACGGCGTTCAGTTCCGGTGGTAACACCGGTTGGATCGCCTCCGAGCCGGACGCGACGGTGGACTACCTGCGCACCCGGATGATCGCCTTCTA